>NZ_JAGGQN010000037.1:0-62659 GCF_018613275.1 Bacillus sp. ISL-4 | reverse complement strand
GGATCAAACTCTCCGAAGAAATGTTTGACTTGCTCATTTGCTTTTTTGATAGTGTGTGCTCACTTAAAATTTAACGTTGGCGCTTTGTTTTGTTCAGTTTTCAAAGAGCAATTTGTTCGCCATCTCTCTTAGCGACTTTAATATCTTAACATCTTATTACCACTGCGTCAATAACTTTTTTAAAAAAGTTTTTTTCATTCTTTTTCAAAAGCTATTACGTTTCAGCAACTTTTATAATATACCAGCGTATAAACCAATAGTCAATAGATATTTTGAATATAAATCACATTTAAATATCATTACTGATTCCACTCGGATAAATTCGTTTTCCCCCTCATATACATTAGGCATTCCTCCTCGGTGCTCACCCTTTTAAACAACCTGAAAAGAATGTTATATTTCTCGTTTATTGCCCTTTTGACTAAGTGATCGATTCTGTCATCCTGCAAATCGAATAGTATTTCATCCATCTCTCTTTTTAAAAGATACTCCAATTCCATCTTTTCCTTGTCATTAATCAATAAACCGAGCATGGTTCACACCTCCAACAGACAGCTTTCCCCATTCCCATCAATTTTATGAATTTTCAACTGATTTTTTTGCATAACAATAATCCTCGCGCATAAATTTGAAGACAAGAGTACTTTGGACAAGGGGATGGATTAATGAAATTTTTCATGGTGCTTCAAGCCAAGAACATCAAATATTATTCGTTAATTTTGCTTACGGCACTTTTTACCGCTTGGTTTCTTTTTGTACAAAACATTCTTCATGCCCCCGTTTTTTCTACAGAAGATGGGCCGAAAGCGGTTTATAAAGGTGAAAAGAATGTTGCGATTACGTTCAATATTGGCTGGGGTGATGAGAAAGCCGCTCCAATAATAGAGACATTAAAAAGAGAAAAGATTAAATCCGCCACTTTTTTCCTTGCGGGATCTTGGGCTGAACGTCATCCGGACATAGTGGCTGAAATTGTGAAAGAAGGATATGAAATCGGCATGCTTGGTTACGATTATAAGGATTATTCCGAAATGGAAGATCAGGAAATCATCCGGGATATTTCTA
The DNA here is from genome assembly GCF_018613275.1 of Bacillus sp. ISL-4. Lineage (NCBI taxonomy): Bacteria > Bacillati > Bacillota > Bacilli > Caryophanales > Bacillaceae > Bacillus > Bacillus sp. ISL-4. Next base: position 61,594 of record NZ_JAGGQN010000037.1, on the reverse strand, counting down.
AAGCCCAGGAAGCATTTAAAAAACTTAATGTAAAGAATATAGAACTTTTACGTGCTCCCACCGGTCACTTTGATAAACGCCTCTTAAAGATCAGCAAGAATTTCGGATATACCGTTGTCCATTGGAGCATCGATTCAAAGGATTGGACCAATCCAGGTGTGGATCGGATCGTTCAGAACATCACCAAGGCACAAAAGGGTGATATCATCTTATTACATGCTTCAGACTCAGCAAAACAAACGAATAAGGCTCTACCGGAGTTAGTAAGTGAACTTCGATCAAAAAATTTAAACTTCGTTAACGTTTCTGAGATGATTTCCAATTCATCAGCAAGCAGTGAGGAAATCCGCTGACTGAAAAAACTGCGTACTAATGGTCTCCAAAACCTTTAGTACGCAGTTTTTATGTTTTGACTTCCTTATGTATGGACCGACTTACAAATAGGTTAGCTGCCTTTACCTAGTTCACCGGCTTTCATCTTTCCCTTTGCCGGAGATTGCTTACTCCCTCTTTTACTGGCCAATTCCCTTTGTGAACGTTCAATCAATTTGCTCAGAACCAATATTTGATAAGCATTGCAGACTAGCAACGGAAACAGCATGAAGTAAAGCCAGCTTTCATCATTGGCACTTAGGACAGGTATCCACTCCAAAACCGTGACCACAACCATGAAAAATAAGGCCGGTATGAACGACTGTTTATTCGTTTGTTTCATTTTGAAATAAGCTGTAATAAGCCCCGCGGCCAATACAACCAACGCTAACACGATGTAGGAACTGATCCCCTCGCCTGAACCAAAGCTGAGATATCGCAGGTAAACAAGATCGAATACAACAAAAAGAATGAGTACAAGTTGAACGGCATTCCATAAGGAAGCGCTTTTAAATATCCCCAGACCAAAACGATGTATCGTTAAATAGGCAAAAAAGCCGGCTTGGCTTATGACACTGAAAATTAATCCAACACCGAATAACCAAATAAAAGTTGATAGGATGGCACTGACTTCAAAAGAAGAAAAATAAGGCTTAAACTCACTCCACCGAGACAAGAACCCTACAACTCCGCCCGTTACACCACCTATAAGCAATGTTGTTAAAAACAATTTAACTAAGTTACGGCTGTTCATTGTTTTCCTCCATACATTTCTATTTCATTTCCTTAATTGTACCAACCAAATTTGGAAAAATCCACTTATTCCACCAAGGAATAATATCGCCGATTGGAACCATATTAACAGTAAGAAGGATGAAAGGGGCCCTGCGTATGAGAGTGGGAGTTACTTTGCTTTTCACATCATTCTTACTCGTTTGTTCCGGTTGTGCTCAAAATGGAGCAGGCGCAGAAAAAATGGAGTATGAAGAGACAAAGAAAATGGTCGTCGATATCTTGAAGACAGATGATGGAAAAAAAGCCATCCAGGATATCATTACTGATGATAAAACGAAAGCTGAACTTATTATGGATTCGGATGACATTAAGAAATCCATTGAAGATATTGTCACTTCAGATAAAGGGAAGGAATTTTGGAAAAAGACATTTAAGGATCCCGAGTTTGCTTCCGCTTATGCTAAAGCATTAGAAGATGAACATAAAAAGGTATTGAAGGACTTAACTGCTGATCCTCAGTATCGTGGAATGCTCATGGATATAATGAAAGAACCCGATATGGAAAAAGAAATGAATAAATTATTAAAAACAAAGGAAATGCGGTCGGTCTATAAAGAGCTGATCATCGAAACCATGGAGAGTCCTCTCATTCAGGCGAAAATGCAAGAGAAATTGGATAAAGCAGCCACTAAAGCTGTAGAGAAGGAGAAAAAGTAAAAAGAATGAACAGAGGCTGATTCCAATCGGAATCAGCCTTCTTTTCATTGTAGTTTTTCAATGACCTTTTTGGCAATATCTTCATAAATCCTACCGAGTCTATGGTCCGCTGCGTAAATGGATGGAGCAAAGTCCTCTTCGTTCCAATCTGGCTGTTGCAGGGGAAGTTGACCTAAAACTTCTGTACGAAGCTCTTCTGCAAGCTTCTCGCCGCCGCCTTTTCCAAATACATACTCTTTTTCACCGGTCGTTTTACTTTCGAAGAATGACATATTCTCTATGACACCGATGACTTCGTGTTCTGTCTTGATGGCCATGGCACCAGCTCTTGCCGCAACGAAGGCTGCAGTCGGATGCGGTGTCGTAACGATGATTTCTTTACATGAAGGGAGCATCGTATGAACGTCCAAAGCAACATCGCCTGTACCCGGCGGTAGGTCAAGGACCAGATAGTCCAAATCTCCCCATTCCACTTCATTAAAGAAACTGTTAAGCATTTTACCCAGCATCGGTCCTCTCCAGATGATCGGCGCGTTATCCTCTACAAAAAAGCCCATTGAGATAACTTGAACGCCAAACCGTTCTACAGGAATGATTTTTTCTCCGCGAACAACCGGTCTTTTTGTTATCCCCATCATATCAGGTACGCTGAATCCATAAATATCGGCGTCAACCAGCCCGACCTTTTTACCCAAACGAGCAAGTGAAGTAGCGAAATTCACTGAAATCGTGGATTTTCCCACTCCGCCTTTACCACTGGCGATCGCGATGAATTGTGTTTTGCTGTTAGGTCCAAGCAAACCTTGGTCCGCTTCATCCTGAGGAATGCTTTCACGATGCTTGGCCAACTCCTCTTCTGAAAGCTCCGTGAAACGGATACCTACCGATTCCGCTCCGTTCGTTTTCAGCAAGTCCACAACTTCCGATTGCATTTGCATTTGTTCGGCAGTCCCCGTTTTCGCAATCGCAAGTTTAACGCTTACATGATTCTTTTCAGGCTTTATTTTGATTTCTATAACTCCATTTGTCTCTTCAAGGTTTTTATGTAGAAAAGGGTCTTTAAGATCCTTTAATAAATTCAGTACTTTCTCTTCTGTTAACAAGTCGAGCACCCCTTTGAATTTTATTTTCCCATTTTTCAGTATAACATATAACAGAAAGAAAGCTTATTATCTTCCCCGCATGCGAAACCTGATAATTTTCCCCATAATAAAAAGGTCTTGTACCTTACAAGACCCCGACATCACTCTTTATCCGATAGTTTTTCCTCTGTAAAGTACCGTAAAATGCCCATATAAATCGAACTGGCAACCTTTTCTTGATACTTATCACTGATAAGGCGTTCCCTTTCCTCGGAATTGGAAAGAAACCCAATTTCCACAAGAGCTCCCGGTTTTTTAGCATAATTCATTAAATACACATGATTAATCGTTTTTGCATCACGCTTTGTATTTTCCAGGTTTCTAATGATTTCAGTTTGAATGAATTTTGCCACCTGTTCATTTTCCTCAAACCTGTTTGTATAAAAGGTCTGGGCACCTTTCGATGACGCTGATGGAAAAGAGTTCAAATGAATGCTTAAGAATAAGTCCGCTTCCGAATCATTGATCATTTCAACCCGATTCCGTAAGTCTTCCTGTTTTCGCTGGCGGACACCCTTTGTATTTCCCTGTGCCAAGTCCTCATCCTTCTCACGTGTCATGATGACAAGGGCACCCTGTTCCTGTAAATAGTCCCTGACCTTTAATGAAACGGAAAGGGCAATTTCCTTTTCCATAACTTCTTGTATATTTGCCCCGCCGTCCATTCCTCCGTGACCTGCATCCAAGATGATGACCTTACCTGACAACGGAAGATTCCAGGAGTCCCAAGAATCATCTTCAACAAATTTAAAAGTCACAATTAAAAAAAGGACAAACAATCCCATAGCGATCCCTGTATATTTCAACTTTTTGCGCATGACCGTTCCCCTTCCATGATCTCTCTACTAAAAAGTATGGGACAAACCATGAAATTAGAACAAGGAATGGGATTTGCCTTCTTAATGCAGTTTCATTTTATATCGTTTTTCTCCAGTCTTAAAGCCGTCCAGCCACCAATCTCCAACAAACCCTTCACAACAATAAAACAAACCTTCATCGAAAGCGTTATTAACTGTAACTTCCCGCCAATACAAAATAAAGTTAAAAAGAGTATCGACCAAAAACTTCTCTTCCTTCCAGCACCTGGACCTAACATCTTCTTCCGACTCACCATAATAGCCAAACTTACTATAGTTTGCTCCTAATAAATAAGCCTCGATGGCAACATCAAAGTAGCCTTCCTCCAAAACATCCATCAAATCCTGTCCGAAGTAACGCTTAATCCTCCCCTTCATATCTTCGATAGAAAGTTCCCTTAGCAGCCTACGTTCGAACTTCAATTGCCTTTCCCTTTGCATCTCCTGTAAACCTAATATCACAGCCATAATTCACCTCCGGGGCAATTCCCCATTTCCCAAAATTATTTCCCAAGACATAATTTTAGTTTTAGCGTTCTATTTTGAACCATTCATTTATTCTATTGGCAAAAAATAATGAGGATAGGTTCGGCAGGTAATTGAAAATGGCCAATCGATATGCAATATGATAAGAAACCTGTTAAAGTTCAGACTGCACAAGGACCTTAATGTTAGAAAACCAGGAGTTTTCTCCCCTAACCCGCCACTCAGGCAGCTACCTGAGGCTGACCTTTCCGACTTGGGCCGCTCACTGCGCATGGCTCTTTTGACCTTGATCAATACTGATTATTCATGTCGTGTTCTTCCTTAAACTTAAGCCAGCCATCCTCCATGACAACTTCAGGCTTTGTGGTCTATTAAGATAAAAAGGACATCCATGGTTAACGGATGTCCTTTGATAAAACATTTTATAATAGCGAATTCATTTAATACCCGCTTACTTAGCAGGATGTCTTTTTAAACTGCCTGAGGTTCAGAGCGCAGTACAACATCCAAAGGTGGTGCAACACAAAGTTTAAAATGGCTTCCTATTTTTGTTTCACTTTATATCTGTCCAGCTCTTTTCTTTAATCGACCAGCAAGTGGCACTACAATTATACCAGCTATTACGACCTGCATCACGTTTCCGGGGATGGAGCCAAATGGCTGTATCCAGTTACCATAAAGAATAACTTCGACAAAATAGTAGCCGACGATTTTTATAACCAATGCAACGGCAACGGCCATAGTGTATACCAATTCTCTTTTGCCCGGTACCTTTTCGGATATAAGGCCGGCTAGATAGCCCATTGCTCCTACAATAACGAATGTAAACGGTGCCCATGCCGCCCAACCAGAGAAAAGATCGAAGAAGGCCATACCGAAGGCGCCTGCTATCGCTCCTGTTTTTTTGCCATAAACCAAAGCAGCTATGAAAAGGGGAACGTTCCCCAGATGGATCAGGCCGCCGTTACCCATTATTGGGAGCTTGATGTTGATGAACATTGTCGCTACAAGGGTTAATGCAATGAATAGCGCATTGATGACCAAGGCTTTTGTTTTAGTTGTTTCAATCGGTGAGTATGTTGAATTCATATGAAGTCCTCTTTCTTTTTTTAAGTATTATCATACTCCTAAACAGGAACTTAATAAATATGGATTTCACAAAAAATTCTGTATGACATAAATAAACTCATGTGTAAACAAATGGAACATAACTATCATCAACATCTGAAGCCCCTTCACTGCGGCGTTTCATTTGCATAGAGTCTGGAAGACTTGGATGGGTGGCATGGTATGGTCTTATTTTTTTCCGGGCATAAAAAAGACTTAATGAAATTCAAGGTTCATTCAAACGGTTTTAGAATCATTGCACTCTGTACATTAAATAAATTTGGTTGGCAATATAATCTGAACTAAAATGAAGCCCCTTTCTTAACCACCATATTATAATGCCTACCAATGAGGCCGTTTTAATATCAATGTCAACATAATCAGCAGGTAAATCCTTCTTGGTATTCTTCCGTCTTATTTCTACTAATTGCTTTAATAATGAAAACAATTGTTCCTCAAATTGATTCGTCTTAAATAAAACAAGTAAATAATTTCGATGGATATATAAATAATCTAGTAATTGAGTTAGCTGTTGTTTTTCTGATAAATCTTTTGCATGTATTAAAGAAAAAATTTTATCAGAAAGCTCATTTAAAATCTCATCGGTGATTTGCGTTAGTAAATCTTGAATATCCTGATAATGCAGGTAAAATGTTGTTCGGTTTAATCCTGCTTTAGCTGCGATTTTCTGAACCGTTAAATTTGAAATGGCAGGGTCCCCGGATAAGAGAGCAATGACAGCGTTCTTAAACATCTCCCTTGACCGAATTGTACGAGGATCTTCTTTTTTAGGAATAGACATTTTTAACTCCTTTATAGATTTTCTTTGACTTTCTCAACAGCGTATATCCCTATGTCGATTAGTGAACATTTTCAAGAAAACTGTTCATGGTAAACAACATATATTTTTGTTACCATCGATTTTATCGACACGATGTTGAGAATGCAAGTCAAAAATAAAGGAGTTTACGAATGAGTAATGATATAACAGAAAGAAATAAAAAAATTTTATTAATTGTACTGATTGCTGGCTGTTTTTTATCAACATTAAATCAGACTTTATTAAATGTTGCATTGAGTGGTTTAATGGACGTATTTCATGTAACTGCTGCAACTGTACAATGGTTATCAACAGGATTTATGCTAGTGAACGGTGTTTTAGTGCCGATTACGGCTTTTTTAATGAAACGGTTTACAACAAGGCAGCTATTTATTAGCTCGATGTTCTTTTTGTTAATCGGATCTGCACTTAGTGCATGTGCTGTGAATTTTGGCATGCTGTTAACGGGAAGAATGATTCAAGCAATTGGTGCCGGGATAATAATACCTCTAATGATGACAGTTATTTTATATTTATATCCTAGCGAAAAGCGTGGAAGTATTATGGGGACAATCGGCTTTGCGATAATTTTTGCTCCAGCCATAGCTCCTACATTATCTGGTTTTATCATTGAATATGTTTCATGGAGATGGTTATTTATTGGGTTAACCCCATTTATCATAATCGTCATTGTTCTAGCGTTCAAATATTTAATGAATGTTGCAGAGACAACAAAAGCAAAATTAGATATCACAAGTGTCATTTTATCAACGATTGGTTTTGGCGGCATATTATTTGGATTTAGCAGTGCAGGAAGCAAGGGATGGGATATTCTCGTTATCATTACTACAATAATCGCCGGAATAATCGTGACGGCTCTATTCTGTTTACGACAAATGAAATCCAGCGATCCATTATTAAATTTATCTGTATTTAAGTACAAAGTTTTCACGCTCACATCTTTCCTCAATGTACTGATTACGATGATTATGTATGCGGATTTAATTCTTTTACCAATTTACTTGCAGAATGGACGAGGTTTTACAGCATTTGAAGCAGGTTTACTGTTATTGCCTGGAGCTGTGATTAATGCCTTCTTGTCCCCTGTCACTGGTAAAATGTATGATAAATACGGCGCTAAACCACTCTTTATTACAGGTCTAGTATTTATCATTGTTTCGATGTGGGGAGTCATAGATATAAACGAATCCACAACCTATATCTATTTAATGGTCCGTACCATTATATTACGAATTGGATTAAGCTTTATTACCATGCCTTTAAATACAGCAGGGCTGAATGCTTTACCAAGAGAATTGGGTTCCCATGGTTCAGCTGTAAATAATACCATTCGCCAATTGTCAGGGGCTATTGGAACAGCAGTTGTCATCACAGTGTATACAACGCAAGCAACTTCACATGTCTCTGAGCTAACAGTGCAAAATGAAAACATTACAGCTAGACAATTAGAGGCATTAGCTTCTATCTTCGGCTCAAGTAATGCCTATGTTTTTATGTTAATCCTATCTTTTGTGGCGTTAATTTTTGCATGCTTTATGCCGAAAAAAGCCGCAATTAAAAAAAGTGAAAGTGAATCCCCTAACTAAAATCGTTAACAATGCGTTCTTTAAAATAAAGCATATCTGGGATATCCCGGATATGCTTTATTATTTTATATATATAAGTTCATGGAGCGTGATGTGATCAAAATCTTTTTCCGGACAAAAAAAAGACCCCAACCAAAATGGTTGAGGGCCTTTCGAAACGGTAATAGAATTAACGTTTTGAGAACTGAGGTGCACGACGTGCGCCTTTAAGACCGTATTTTTTACGCTCTTTCATACGTGGGTCACGAGTTAGTAAACCAGCAGTTTTAAGAGATGGACGGTATTCTGGATCAACTTGTAGCAATGCACGAGCGATACCGTGACGGATTGCTCCAGCTTGACCAGTGTATCCACCACCGCTAACGTTTACTAGAATGTCGTAATTTCCAGTAGTTTCTGTTGCAACTAGTGGTTGGTTAACAACTTCACGTAATGCTGCGAAAGGAATATATTCATTAATGTCACGACCGTTAATAACGATGCGACCTTCGCCTGGTACTAAACGTACACGAGCTACTGAGCTCTTACGGCGACCAGTACCATAATATTGAACTTGTGCCAAGATAGTAACCTCCTTAGTAATTATCCGCGTAATTCGTATACTTCTGGTTGTTGAGCAGCGTGTGGGTGCTCAGCTCCAGCGTATACGTGTAATTTTTTGTAGATTTGACGACCAAGAGAATTCTTTGGAAGCATACCTTTGATAGCAAGTTCAAGCATTCTCTCAGGGTAGTTTGTACGCATTTCAAGAGCAGTTCTAGTTTTAAGACCGCCTGGATGCATAGTGTGACGGTAATAAATTTTGTCTGTCAATTTTTTACCAGTCAAGTGGATTTTTTCAACATTGATAAGAATTACATGATCACCAGTGTCAATGTTCGGTGTAAAAGTTGGTTTATGTTTACCACGTAAGATGGATGCTACTTCAGTAGAAAGGCGACCCAAAGTTTTGCCTTCAGCGTCAATCACATACCATTTACGTTCTACTTCATTAGCTTTCGCCATAAATGTCGTACGCATGGTTAACCTCCTAAAAAACTTTTTAATTTTTTATATTTATTTTCAATCACAATAAACTTCCGGGGCTTATCGTGGGATTAAAATACATACCATATTATATTAACTTCTCCCAGATTCATTGTCAAGGGAATGTTACACTAGGATAAGTTGTCTATAAAACACTCTTTGCAACTCCATGAAAAGGTCAGTATAGCGACAAACCGCTCCATTACTGATTTCATCCCGTTTTCCAGTTGTAAAAAAACTGGTATCACTTCGAAAATATTTTTATTTGTAAAATACTTTCCATAAATACAAGCCTTGGGCCGGCGCTGTTTTCCCTGCAAAACTGCGGTCCTTTTTGTCCAAAATCCCACTCATGTCACGGGGTGACATCTTGCCGCTGCCGACATCCAGGAGCGTGCCAACCAGGATACGGACCATATTATACAAAAAACCTTCGCCAACGAAGCGGAAAACCATAAAATCATCGCTCTCTTCAAAATCCATTTCTTTTATGGTTCGAACTTTATCGATAACTTCCGTTTTTGCCGAACAAAAACTTGTAAAGTCATGTGTCCCTATCAAATAGGAGATTGCTTCCCTCATCGCCTCCCCATCTAATGGGAAGGGATAATGATAGGCGTAATTTCTTTGGAACGGATCCCGTAGTTTCGAACGGGCTATGATATAACGGTACTCTTTCCCAGTCGTATGGAACCTCGCATGAAAATCGTCAGGCACGATATCGACTTCCAGAACGATGATATCGGTCGGAAGAAGGGCGCTGAACGCCTTTACCCAGTTTTCAGTAGGGAATGTAAGGGGTGAATCAAAGTGAAGTACTTGCCCCTTTGCATGGACCCCTGAGTCTGTCCTGCCTGAAGCAGTCACTTTTATAATTGTGCCTTTATGCATTTGGGCCAAGACTGCCTCGAATTCACTTTGTATGGTGCGTTTCTCTGGCTGCACCTGATAACCTGCAAAATCCGTGCCGTCATAAGCGATCACACATTTATATTTTGGCATAGTTCTCTTCCTTATTATGAACGTAATAAAAATAACATGAACGTTAGAACACCTATTGAGACCATCAAAAGACTATCACTCGTCTTCCAGTCCAATTGGCGATATTTCGTGCGGCCTTCCCCGCCACGGTATCCTCTTGACTCCATGGCAGTTGCCAACTCCTCCGCCCGTTTGAATGAACTGACAAATAAAGGAACAAGCAGCGGTACAATTGATTTAACCCTGTCCTTTATCGGGCCAGATGAAAAGTCAACGCCCCTTGCAGTTTGGGCCTTCATGATTTTTTCCGTTTCCTCCATTAGCGTTGGGATGAATCGAAGGGCAATGGACATCATCAATGCCAGTTCATGTACAGGCATCTTCCACTTTTTCAAGGGCCCCAACAGCTCTTCCATCCCATCTGTAATGGATATCGGGGATGTCGTCAAAGTTAAAAGCGACGTAACAAGGATTAGTAAAGTAAATCTAACGGATATGAAAAAACCTTGAATCAGACCGCCTTCATAAATTTCAAACCAACCGTATTCAAAAAGCAATTCCCCTTCTTTCGTAAACAATATATGGAGAAGGAATGTAAAAACGATCAAGAAAAAGATTGGTTTTAACCCATTATAAAGATAGCGAAGCGGTATTTTGGAAATACTGATCAAAAGGATGGTGAATACAGCAAGCAACCCGTAAGAAACGACATTATTCGCCAAAAAGACGACACAAACGAACAGGAACACGAGGAGCAATTTAGCCCTTGGGTCCATCTTGTGCATCAGTGAATTTGCAGGGACATAACGCCCGATAATCATTTTATCCAGCATCAGCGGTTCCCCCGTTTCATGGCTTTATCTATTTCTATCGCTAAATCACCGATATTAAGACATGGATGATCAAATCGAACACCAAGTTCCTTCTGGAGCTTTAGCTGAAAACGGACCGTATCAGGAACATCCAGGCCAAGCTCCATTAATTGTTCCGGCTCTGAAAAAATTTCCTGGGGGGTTCCCTTTTTGAACACTGTACCCTTATGCATGATAATGATGTCATCCGCATACTTGGCTGCATCCTCCATGCTATGTGTCACAAGAATCGTTGAAATGCCCCTTACTTTATGCAGATCATAAAACATATCCATGATTTCTTTTCGTCCTCGCGGATCCAGTCCCGCAGTGGGCTCATCAAGTACCAATACTTCGGGCTCCATGGCAAGTACCCCAGCAATGGCCACCCGTCGCATTTGTCCGCCAGATAAGTCGAATGGTGATTTCCCTAGAATTTCCTCATCCAATCCGACTTGCGCGATGGCTTTCCTGGCCAGTTCCTTAGCATCGATTTCAGAAACGCCAAAATTCATAGGTCCGAAACATATATCCTTTTCAACCGTTTCATCAAATAACTGATGTTCCGGAAACTGAAAAACAATACCGACCTTTTGTCTAATTGGCCGCAACGCCTTCTCTTTTCTTCCGGCCTCAATCGTCCGATCCCCAATGAAGACCCGACCCTTCGTCGGTTTTAATAGAGCATTCAAATGCTGCAGTAGCGTGGATTTCCCGGACCCTGTATGCCCGATGATTGCGGTATAGGTTCCCGGCTCCATTGAAATATTGACATCATGAAGGGCTAGATGTTCAAAAGGAGTATTCACCTGATAGCGGTATTCTACATCATCGAGTGTAATTCGCATAAATCCTTCACCAACTCTTCCTCTGTCAAATGCCCATCAACTACACGAACACCATTTTTTTGTAACTCCTTGGTTAGTTTCACTGAAAAGGGAATATCCAGACCAAGAGCAATCAATTCATCCTCTAACTCAAAAATAACCTGAGGCGGTCCTTCACGATATAACCGACCTTGGTTCATCACTATCATTCGATCAGCTTTCGCAGCTTCCTCAAGATCATGGGTGATTGATATGACAGTGATATCGTTTTCCTGTTTTAATTCCCTAACTGTTTCAAGCACTTCTTCACGGCCTCTTGGGTCAAGCATAGAGGTTGCTTCATCTAAGATGATTATGTCTGGCTGCAAGGCTATTACACCTGCTATGGCCACTCTTTGCTTTTGACCGCCGGATAGATGGTGCGGCTCTTGATTAAGAAAGGCATTCATTTTAACCTTATTTAACGCACCATGAACACGCTCCACCATAACCTGCTGAGAAACACCGGCGTTTTCTAAACCAAAAGCCACATCATCCTGAACTGTAGTGCCTACAAATTGATTATCTGGGTTTTGAAAAACCATTCCAATTTTCTGGCGTACATCCCAAACGGATTCTTCTGTCAAAAGTTGATCATTAATCGTAATGGTACCTGAGTTAGCGAACTGAAGACCATTCAGTAACTTCGCTAATGTCGACTTGCCAGAGCCATTATGTCCGACAATCGCAAGCCACTCCCCCTGATGAATATCAAAAGAAACATCATCCAAGGCGTTTCGAGACTGACCCTCATATTTAAAAACAATATTATTTAAAGAAACCAGCTTCTTCACCATGTGGCCCTCCTCATCCTCGACTGCACTCGTCTAATCTAAACTCTGCTCACTCAATATAAATATAGTAGTTTTTCCTTCTGAAAATATAAAAAAACGCTGCACCCCTTCCACCGAAAGAATTTTCGGTAAATTAAGAGCAGCTAACAGCGGGCCTGTTACGAAAAACAGGTTATCTTATAATCGCTTATCAAAAGCGGGAAGGGATGCTTGAGCTAGACGTGAAGGCTCCCTGTATAATACAGGTTCCGCCAGCCATCGTAACACTCAATGCGAATTTCTAAATGACAGAATTTCTATTTTAAAAAAAGAAAAAGGGCATAGAACAAGTGAGTATATTCATTTGTCCCGCCCTTTTTCATCGTTGTTATTAAACTAATTCAATAACCACGACTGGTGCACCGTCACCGCGGCGTGGACCAACTTTCATGATACGAGTGTATCCACCTTGACGTTCTACATAACGTGGAGCCACGTCACTGAATAGTTTTTGAAGGGCATCTGTGCCATTCTCAGCGTCAGCGATTTCGTTACGGATGAAAGATGCAGCTTGACGGCGTGCATGCAAGTCACCACGTTTACCAAGAGTGATCATTTTATCTACTACAGAACGTAATTCTTTTGCACGTGCTTCAGTAGTTTCAATGCGCTCATGGATAATAAGATCCGTAGCTAAATCACGAAGTAATGCTTTACGTTGTGCGCTAGTGCGTCCTAACTTTCTGTAACCCATTAGAGATTCCCTCCTTTGTTGAAGTTCTATATTGTGTGTCTATAACAAGGCTCACAACATAATGGATTGATTCCGCCATGTTATCAGTCGTCTTTACGAAGACCTAAGCCTAATTCTTCTAGTTTCGCTTTCACTTCTTCAAGTGATTTACGTCCTAGATTACGTACTTTCATCATATCTTCTTCCGTTTTATGAGCTAGCTCTTGAACGGTATTGATTCCAGCACGTTTCAAGCAGTTGTAAGAACGAACAGAAAGGTCTAATTCTTCGATCGTCATCTCAAGAACTTTTTCTTTTTGATCTTCTTCTTTTTCAACCATGATTTCAGCATTTTGAGCTTCATCGGTTAAACCAACAAAGATATTTAAATGCTCCGTTAAAATCTTAGCTCCAAGTGCTACCGCTTCTTGCGGACCAGTACTGCCATCAGTCCAAACATCGAACGTTAACTTGTCAAAGTTAGACAACTGTCCAACACGTGTATTTTCAACTTGGAAAGATACGCGTGAAACTGGAGTGTAAAGAGCATCGATTGGAATTACACCAATTGGCTGGTCTTCTCTCTTGTTTTGAACAGCAGGAGTGTAGCCGCGGCCGCGACGTGCAGATAAACGCATACGCATATGACCGTTTTTACCAATTGTAGCAATATATAAATCCGGATTAAGAATTTCTACATCACTATCATGAGTGATATCAGCAGCCGTGATGACTCCGTCACCTTGAACGTCAATTTCCAGCGTCTTCTCTTCATCAGAGTAAATCTTAAGAGCTAGTTTTTTCACATTAAGAATGATAGATGTTACATCTTCCACGACGCCTTCAATTGTTGAGAACTCATGTAGCACTCCATCAATTTGTATAGCTGTGACAGCAGCACCTGGGAGTGAGGATAAAAGAATACGACGTAAGGAGTTACCCAATGTAGTACCATACCCACGCTCTAGTGGCTCTACGACGAACTTACCGTATTTGGTATCGTCGTTGATTTCAACCGTTTCGATTTTTGGTTTTTCTATTTCGATCATCAATAAACCCTCCTTCAAAACGTCAAAACCCCGGCAAGTAAACCAAGTCACTTAAACCGAAATTCCCCATGTATACGTTCCCGCTGTGCGCAACAACTGAAAATTAATCCTCTGTAAGAACGCAAACTCAGTATTATATCCCATTATTGACAGGAATACAAAATCTATACAGAAAAATTAAACACGGCGACGTTTTGGTGGACGGCATCCGTTATGTGGAACTGGAGTTACATCTTTAATTGCAGTTACTTCTAGGCCAGCAGCTTGAAGTGCACGAATAGCAGCCTCACGTCCAGCACCAGGTCCTTTAACTGTAACTTCAAGAGTTTTCATACCATGTTCAATTGATGTTTTAGCAGCTGTTTCAGCAGCCATTTGTGCAGCGAATGGAGTGGATTTACGAGATCCACGGAATCCTAGAGCTCCAGCACTTGACCAAGAAATAGCATTACCATGAGAGTCAGTGATCGTAACGATAGTGTTATTGAATGTTGAACGAATATGTGCAATACCAGTTTCTATATTCTTTTTCACACGACGTTTACGTGTATTAGTTTTACGTGCCATGAAAAGTAACCTCCTTTACTAATTATTTTTTCTTGTTAGCTACAGTACGACGAGGTCCTTTACGCGTACGAGCATTGTTTTTTGTATTTTGACCGCGAACAGGAAGACCACGACGGTGACGTAAACCACGGTAAGAACCGATTTCCATTAAACGTTTGATGTTTAGGGAGATTTCACGACGAAGGTCGCCTTCTACTTTAAGCTTGTCAATGATATCACGAATTTTGTTCAATTCGTCTTCCGTTAAGTCACGAACGCGAGTTTCTTCAGAAATGCCTGCTTCTGCAAGAATCTTAATCGCTGTTTGTTTTCCAATACCATATATATATGTTAATGAGATAACAATCCGTTTGTCACGGGGAATATCTACTCCAGCAATACGTGCCATGCTTGAGTGCACCTCCTTCTATTTAGCCTTGTTTTTGTTTATGTTTAGGGTTTTCGCAAATAACCATAACTTTACCTTTTCTGCGGATAACTTTACACTTTTCGCAGATTGGTTTGACTGATGGTCTGACTTTCATTGCTATCTAACCTCCTTATACAGATCGGAGCGTAACCGGATTATTTGAACCGGTATGTGATTCTGCCGCGAGTTAGATCATACGGGGAAAGCTCAACCGTAACTTTATCTCCAGGCAAAATGCGAATAAAGTGCATACGAATTTTACCGGATACATGAGCTAAAACAGTATGACCATTTTCCAATTCTACCTTAAACATTGCATTTGGCAAAGTCTCTTGTACTGTGCCTTCTACTTCAATTACATCATCTTTCGCCATTAAAGTGATTCTCCCTTCTCTATGCGTGAACCTATTAAAGGTACACATCTTTCCGTCAACATTACTACAGTCCAATTATCCTCATAAGTCTTACAATTCTGCATCAAGTATTCACCATTTTGTAGAACCAGGCTTAAACTGAGGACCTTTATCAGTTGGACCGAAATGAGGATTTTATGGGTCCTCATGTAAGTCTTGACCGATTCCGTGACCGACATACTCTCGAAATAGAGAAGCAATTAGTCTCGACATAGGTTTGAATAGCATGGGAGATGTTTGAAAGGCGCACGCCTGACATAGCTTCTTTCAACCCTCTATATCACGACTCTTTAGGAATCCCAATAGAGTCACTGCATTTCTTCATCAATTTTGCCGACCGGATATGTCCATGAAGATCACTTAAAAAGTAATCGCCCAATTCAGGGAATACCAAGTACAAGAACCTGATTAATAAATGTGCGAATGCTCTCGCGAAATCCATTATACCCTTTGTATTATAGGAATGCACCAAGTTTAATAAGTAAGTTATAAAAATGGTATGAATTTCATAAATCAATACGAATGATTAATTTTGTAAAGCACCAAGCAACACATCGATATTTTCAAATACCTTATTAATATCTTGCTGTCCGTTAATGTTGACCAAGTATCCTTTGTCTCCGTAGAAATCAAGAAGTGGTTTGGTTTGTTTCAAATTCACATCTAAGCGATTTTGAACCGTTTCTGCATTATCGTCGGCACGTTGATATAATTCTCCGCCGCAGCGGTCGCATACATCATCTTTAGCAGGAGGATTGAATACAAGATGGTATGTCGCACCACATGATTTGCAAATACGACGTCCTGTCAATCTTTCCATTAAAATGTTTTTATCAACATCGATATTAATGACAAAATTTATTTTGCGATCTAAATCAGTTAGAATGCTTTCAAGTGCCTCTGCCTGTGCCACAGTACGTGGAAATCCATCAAGCAAAAATCCTTTTAGGCAGTCTTCCTTGCTTAAACGTTCACGTACGATGCCAATGGTAACTTCATCAGGTACCAATTCGCCTTTGTCCATGAATGATTTCGCCTTTAGACCTAATTCTGTTCCATCTTTGATAGCTGTTCGGAACATATCTCCAGTAGAAATATGAGGGATATTATATTTTTCTACGATTTGTTCAGCTTGAGTGCCCTTACCAGCACCCGGCAGACCCATTAACACTAGATTCAATTTTCTTCCCCCTCAAACTCTATAATGGGTAAAGGGAACAAGCCGTTCCCAAAACTCATTACTTTATAAAACCCTTATAGTGTCTCTTCACAAGTTGTGATTCCAGCTGCTTCATCGTATCAAGGGCAACCCCCACTACGATCAGCAAACTGGTACCGCCAATCTGTGCAGATTGAGGTAAATCAGCAAGCTTAATGAAAAATACCGGTAAAACGGCAATGATGGCTAAAAATATAGAGCCTACAAACGTTAAACGGTATAAAACACGTGTTAAATATTCTTGTGTACTCTTACCTGGACGAATCCCCGGCACATAGCCACCTTGCTTTTTCAAATTCTCAGCCATTTGTTCAGGGTTAACCTGAATGAATGCATAAAAATACGCAAAAGCAATGATAAGAGCAACATATATGATCATACCAATTGGCTTGGTGTAATCAAGATTTGTTGATATCCAACTAGTCACGCTGTTCTTTCCAAAGAAAGAAGCGATTGTAGTGGGAGTAATGATAAATGCCATTGCAAAGATTACCGGAATAACCCCCGCAGCATTTACTTTCAATGGTAAATGAGTAGACTGGCCACCCATTTGTGTACGACCTACCGCAGCACGTTTCGCATACTGAATAGGAATTTTTCGTAATGCCTGCTGAATGAAAATAACAGCAACCACGATTGCTAATACTGCTAAAACAATGAGGATAATCGATATGATTCGTAAGAATAATTGATCACCGGCATTTTCAAATTGTTGGGCATAAATCTGATTTGCCGTATTTGGCAAACTAGCTACGATACCAGCAAAGATTATGACGGAAATCCCATTACCCACACCCTTAGCAGTGATCAGCTCCCCTAACCACAAAAGAAAAGCTGTTCCTGCCGTTAAGACAGTCGCAATAAGCAAGTATGTTGCAATTCCAGGATTTTCAATCAACTGGCCACCTGACATATTATTGAACCCATAAGACATACCAACTGCTTGGATAAACCCTAGGATAATAGTGAAGTAACGAGTGAATTGAGCTAATTTACGGCGCCCTGCTTCTCCTTGTTTAGACCATTCAGTGAACTTAGGAACAACATCCATCTGTAACAGCTGAACTATGATGGATGCCGTGATGTATGGCATGATACCCATCGCTAATATAGAAAAGTTTTTCAGTGCTCCACCGCCAAAGGTATTTAAAAGACCGATGACGCTCAGCTGGTCCTGTTCAGCGAGAAAATCGGCATTCACATGCGGTACAGGTATAAATGTACCGATGCGATAGACGATTAACATTAGAAGGGTAAAAATAATCTTATTCCTTATTTCACCCACGCGCATAAAATTGGAGATCGTGCGAAACATTAGATCACCTCTGTTTTACCGCCAGCAGCTTCGATAGCTTCTTTAGCAGTAGAAGAGAATTTGTGAGCTTTAACAGTAAGCTTTTTCTCAATGCTTCCTTTTGCAAGAATTTTGATTCCTGCTTTTTCTTTACTTACAACTCCAGTCTCTAGTAAAAGAGCTGGTGTTACTTCAGTACCGTCTTCGAAAAGATTTAACGTATCAAGATTCACGATAGCATAGTCTTTACGGTTGATGTTGGTAAATCCACGTTTAGGCAAACGTCTGAATAGAGGAGTTTGACCCCCTTCAAATCCAAGACGCACACCGCCGCCGGAGCGAGCGTTTTGTCCTTTGTGTCCTTTACCTGCTGTTTTACCGTTACCAGATCCAATACCGCGACCTTTACGTTTACGTTCTTTACGAGAACCTTCTGCAGCTTTTAACTCATGAAGTTTCATGTTGGCACCTCCTTGTTAAGTTAAAAATTATTTTATTGTTCTTTTACAGTAACAAGATGAGCAACTTTGGTAATCATACCGCGAATCGCAGGGTTATCTTCTTGAATAACCGTTTGATGCATTTTGCGTAAACCCAAAGTGTTAACTGTAACACGTTGATCTTCAGGACGACCAATCAAGCTGCGAGTGAGGGTAATTTCTAATTTATTAGCCATAATTCGATTTCCCTCCTTATCCTAACAGTTCTTGTACTGATTTCCCACGTAACTTAGCTACGTCTTCAGCACGTTTCAATTGCTTCAATCCTTCAATTGTTGCGCGAACCATATTAATAGGTGTATTAGTACCTAGAGATTTAGACAAGATATCACTTACTCCGCCTAATTCAAGTACCGCACGAACAGGACCACCAGCAATTACTCCTGTACCTTCAGAAGCTGGTTTCAATAGAATGTGACCTGCGCCATAGCGACCGTTCACAAGGTGAGGAATAGTAGTTCCAACCATTGGTACAGTAATTAGATTTTTCTTAGCATCCTCAATAGCTTTACGGATAGCATCCGGAACTTCTTGAGCTTTACCAGTACCAAATCCAACATGACCATTTTTATCACCAACAACAACTAGTGCAGTGAAACGGAAACGACGTCCGCCTTTAACAACTTTAGCTACACGATTTACTGTAACTACGCGTTCTTCAAGTTCTAATTTATTAGGATCAATGCTACGCATCTGTTATGTCCCTCCTTATCCATTAAAATTCTAAGCCGTTTTCACGAGCAGCGTCAGCCAATGCTTTAACACGACCATGGAAGAGGTAACCACCGCGGTCAAATACCACAGCTTTGAAACCTTTTTCAACAGCACGTTTCGCAATAAGTTCGCCAACTTTTTGAGCTGCTTCAGCATTGCTACTAGCTTCGATACTGATCTCTTTATCAAGAGTTGAAGCACTTGCTAATGTTACGCCTTTTGCATCGTCAATTAATTGTGCGTAAATGTGTTTGTTTGAACGGAACACATTTAAACGAGGACGAGCTTCCGTTCCAGAAAGCTTAGCACGTACACGTGCATGTCTTTTCTGACGAGTAGCATTTTTATCAAGCTTCGTAATCATTTACGTCACTCCTTTCGTTTACTTATGCGGCATTACTTACCGGTTTTACCTTCTTTACGACGAACGAATTCGCCTTCGTAACGAATCCCTTTACCTTTATACGGTTCAGGTGGGCGAACATCACGGATATTAGCTGCTAGAGCTCCTACACGTTCTTTGTTTGCACCTTTGATGATTACTTTTGTATTAGAAGGAACTTCGACTTCAACGCCAGCTTCTGGCTCTATTTCTACAGGGTGGGAATATCCAACGTTAAGGATAAGCTTAGTACCTTGCTTTTGTGCGCGGTACCCAACCCCAATAAGTTCAAGTGATTTTACAAATCCTGTTGATACACCTTCAACCATGTTAGAGATAAGTGCGCGAGTAGTACCGTGTAAAGAACGGTGAGCCTTCTCGTCAGACGGACGTGTAACAGTTAACACGTTCTCTTCAACAACGATTGAAAGGTCAGGATTGAATGATCTAGTTAATTCACCTTTAGGTCCTTTAACAGTTACTTCACTTCCAGTAACAGTAACTGTTACGCCTGCAGGTATTTCAATAGGTTTTTTACCTATACGAGACATAATGTGCACCTCCATTCTTGTGAAAATGTATTACCAAACGTATGCTAAAACTTCTCCGCCAACTTGTTTAGAGCGAGCTTCCTTGTCTGTTAAAACTCCGTGAGAAGTAGAAACAATTGCGATACCTAAACCGTTAAGAACGCGTGGTACCTCTCCAGTTTTTGCATATACACGCAAACCAGGTTTGCTGATACGTTTTAGACCAGTGATAACACGTTCGTTGTTTGCACCGTATTTTAAGAAGATACGGATGATACCTTGTTTGTTGTCTTCGATTAATTCAAAGTCACGTACGAAGCCTTCACTTTTTAAGATCTCAGCAATTTCCTTTTTGATCTTTGAAGCAGGAACTTCCAGTTTTTCGTGACGAACCATATTCGCATTACGGATGCGAGTAAGCATATCTGCAATAGGATCTGTCATGACCATTATATTTTACCTCCTTCCCAAACTCGGGTTTTACCAGCTAGCTTTTTTAACGCCAGGAATTTGTCCTTTATATGCAAGTTCGCGGAAACAAATACGACAAAGTTTAAATTTACGTAATACAGAATGTGGACGTCCGCAACGTTCGCAACGTGTATATTCTTGTACTTTAAACTTTTGTTCGCGTTTTTGCTTTACGATCATAGACTTTTTAGCCACGATTTCGCCTCCCTTTATTTAGAGATTACTTTTGGAACGGCATTCCAACTTGAGTAAGTAGTTCACGAGCTTCTTCGTCAGTGTTGGCAGTCGTTACGATAACGATGTCCATACCACGAACTTTGCTCACTTTATCGTAATCAATCTCAGGGAAGATAAGTTGTTCTTTAACGCCTAATGTATAGTTCCCACGTCCATCAAAAGATTTCTTTGAAACGCCACGGAAATCACGTACACGCGGTAAAGATACAGATACTAGCTTATCAAGGAATTGATACATACGTTCTCCACGTAATGTAACTTTCGCTCCGATAGGCATACCTTCACGCAAACGGAAGCCTGCGATTGATTTTTTTGCTTTTGTTATAACAGGTTTTTGACCAGTGATCAATGTAAGTTCTTCAACAGCTGTATCTAAAGCTTTCGAGTTAGATACTGCGTCACCCACACCCATGTTAATAACGATTTTCTCAATGTTTGGTACTTGCATTACTGATTGATAGTTGAATTTGCCCATCAATGATGGTGTAATTTCACTTTTTAATTTTTCTTTAAGGCGGCTCATTGCTTAGTGTACCTCCCTTCATTTATGACTTATTTATCTAAAGTTTCACCTGATATTTTAGCTACGCGTACTTTTTTACCATTTTCAATCTTATATCCAACACGAGTCGGTTTACCTGATTTAGGATCAAGTGGCATTACATTGGATACGTGAATAGCAGCTTCTCTGCTGATAATTCCACCTTGTGGATTAAGTTGAGATGGCTTGGAATGCTTTTTCACGATGTTAATTCCTTCAACAAGCACACGATTTTGTTTCGGATATGCAGAAAGAATTGTTCCTTGTTTGCCTTTGTCCTTACCAGAGATGACTACGACTTTGTCACCTTTTTTAACATGCATTAGCTTGGCACCTCCTTGAAAGGCTTTATACAAATTTTACATATTATAGAACTTCTGGAGCTAGAGAAACGATCTTCATGAAACTATTGTCACGTAATTCACGAGCAACAGGTCCAAAAATACGAGTTCCACGTGGGCTCTTATCGTCACGGATAATTACACATGCGTTTTCATCAAAACGAATGTAAGAACCGTCAGGACGACGCATACCACGTTTTGTACGGACAACAACAGCCTTAACGACTTCACCTTTTTTAACAACGCCTCCTGGTGTTGCCTGTTTAACTGTACAAACGATGATATCACCGATGTTTGCAGTTTTACGGCCAGAACCACCTAGGACTTTAATTGTTAGCACTTCACGAGCACCTGAATTGTCAGCGACTTTTAAACGAGATTCTTGTTGAATCATGTACGGTACCTCCCTTCGGAATTAGCTTAATCCGAACTATATTAAATGATTACTGCTTTTTCTACTACTTCTACAAGACGGAAGCGTTTTGTAGCTGAAAGTGGACGAGTTTCCATGATACGTACTACGTCGCCTGCTTTAGCTTCGTTTAGCTCGTCATGAGCTTTTAACTTTTTAGAGTATTTCACGCGTTTACCGTATAAAGAATGCTTTTTATAGGTTTCTACGACAACTGTTACTGTTTTATCCATTTTGTCGGATACTACGCGTCCAGTGTAGATTTTGCGTTGGTTGCGTTCGCTCATTCTGCAAACCTCCATTCATTATCGATTAGTGACACCGATCTCTCTTTGACGAACAACTGTTTTCATACGAGCAATCGATTTGCGAACTTCACGGATGCGAGCTGTATTTTCAAGTTGTCCAGTAGCTAACTGGAAACGAAGATTAAATAGTTCTTCTTTAAGAGATTTTAGTTTTTGTTCAATTTCAGCAGTGGTTAGATCTTTGATTTCATTAGCTTTCATTTGTTTCACCACCAATTTCCTCTCTTTTTACAAACTTACATTTGATTGGAAGTTTGTGTGCTGCAAGGCGCAATGCTTCTCTTGCCACCTCTTCAGATACACCAGAGATTTCAAACAATACTTTGCCCGGTTTAACTACTGCTACCCAACCTTCAGGAGCACCTTTACCGGAACCCATCCGTACTTCAAGCGGCTTAGCTGTGTAAGGTTTGCTTGGGAAGATTTTGATCCAAACTTTTCCTCCACGTTTCATATAACGAGTCATCGCAATACGAGCTGCTTCGATTTGGCGGTTCGTGATCCAGGAAGCTTCTTGAGCTTGAAGTCCAAATTCTCCGAAATGAACTTCAGTGCCGCCTTTAGCCATCCCTCTCATTTTACCGCGGTGTTCACGACGGTATTTTACGCGTTTTGGCAATAACATATTATTTTCCTCCTTCCTCAGATTTCTTCTTAGTAGGAAGAACTTCTCCACGGTAGATCCAAACTTTCACGCCTAGCTTACCGTAAGTAGTATCTGCTTCAGCATGAGCATAATCTATGTCAGCACGAAGTGTGTGAAGTGGAACTGTTCCTTCGCTGTAATGTTCAGCACGAGCAATATCAGCACCGCCAAGACGACCAGAAACTTGTGTTTTGATTCCTTTTGCGCCAGAACGCATAGTGCGTTGAATAGCTTGTTTTTGAGCACGACGGAATGAAACACGGTTTTCTAATTGACGAGCGATGTTTTCAGCAACCAATTTTGCGTCAAGATCTGCTCTTTTAATTTCAATGATATTGATATGAACTCTTTTGCCAGTTAGCTGGTTCAAAGCTTTACGTAGTGCTTCGACTTCAGTACCGCCCTTACCGATAACCATTCCTGGTTTAGCAGTGTGAACTGATACATTGATGCGGTTAGCAGCACGTTCGATTTCAACCTTGGATACAGAAGCATCATTTAAGCGTTTCGCAATATATTCACGAACTTTAATGTCTTCATGCAAAAGAGTAGCGTAGTCTTTATCAGCGTACCATTTGGATTCCCAATCACGAATGATCCCGATACGCATACCGATAGGATTTACCTTTTGACCCACAGATTACCCCTCCTTCTTTTCTGATACAACGATTGTAATATGACTAGTACGTTTGTTTATTGCACTCGCACGACCTTGAGCGCGAGGACGGAAACGTTTTAATGTTGGTCCTTCGTTAACGTATGCCTCTGAAACGACTAGGTTATTAATATCCATTTCGTAGTTGTGTTCTGCATTTGCGATAGCAGATTTCAGAATCTTTTCTACGACTGGAGAAGCAGATTTTGGTGTTAAGCGAAGAATCGCTACTGCTTCACCTACTTGTTTTCCTCGAATTAAATCTGCGACTAAACGCACTTTACGAGGAGCAATACGAACTGTTTTAGCGACAGCTTTAGCTTGCATGAGATGCCCTCCTCTCATTAACGTCTTGTTTTCTTGTCATCACTTGCGTGACCTTTATAAGTGCGTGTAGGCGCGAATTCGCCTAGTTTGTGACCTACCATATCTTCTGTTACATAAACCGGCACATGCTTACGACCGTCATAAACGGCGATTGTGTGTCCGATGAATTGCGGGAAGATTGTTGAGCGACGAGACCAAGTTTTTACTACCTGTTTCTTGTCAGCTTCATTTAATTTTTCAACTTTTACCAATAAATGATCATCAACAAAAGGCCCTTTTTTTAAGCTACGACCCATGCGAGTACCTCCCTTCGTGACTGTTCTACGGTTCTATATATGAACCGTAGGTCAATCCCGTTATTTTTTACGACGACGTACGATAAATTTATCGGATTTATTTTTCTTCTTACGAGTTTTGAATCCAAGAGTAGGTTTACCCCATGGAGACATTGGTGATTTACGTCCGATTGGCGATTTACCTTCACCACCACCGTGTGGGTGATCATTCGGGTTCATTACTGATCCACGAACTGTTGGGCGTTTACCTAACCAACGGTTACGTCCAGCTTTACCAATGTTGATAAGTTCATGTTGTTCATTACCAACTTGACCGATTGTAGCGCGGCAAGTTGCAAGAATCATACGAACCTCACCTGAGTTTAAACGTACAAGTACATAACGACCTTCTTTACCAAGTACTTGAGCAGATGTTCCTGCTGAACGGACTAATTGTCCACCTTTTCCTGGTTTAAGTTCGATGTTATGAATTACTGTACCAACTGGGATGTTAATAAGAGGAAGAGCGTTACCCACTTTAATGTCAGCTTCTGGACCTGACATAACTTCCAAACCTACTTCTAGGTTTTTCGGAGCTAGGATATAACGTTTTTCTCCATCAACGTAATTAATTAATGCAATGTTTGCAGAACGATTTGGATCGTACTCAATAGTAGCAACGCGTCCTGGTATACCATCTTTATTCCGTTTGAAATCGATGATACGGTATTGACGCTTGTGGCCGCCACCTTGATGACGAACTGTTAACTTACCTTGGTTATTACGGCCGCCTTTGCTGTGTAAAGGAGCAAGTAATGATTTTTCCGGTTTGTCTGTAGTAATCTCAGCAAAGTCCGAAGTTGTCATATTACGTCGACCGTTAGAGGTAGGTTTATACTTCTTAATCGCCATTTGTATTTCCCTCCTTCTCTAATGAATTAAGCTTCGAATAGCTCGATTTCTTTGCTGTCAGCAGTTAATTTAACAATAGCTTTACGGCGCTTGTTAGTATAGCCTGCATGTTTGCCCATGCGTTTGAATTTACCTTTGTAGTTCATGATGTTTACTTTCTCAACTTTAACGCCGAAAATTTCTTGAACAGCATCTTTAACTTGAGTTTTATTAGCTCTAACATCAACTTCAAAAGTATATTTCTTTTCAGCCATTACGTCTGAAGAGCGTTCAGTGATTACGGGGCGCTTAATGATATCGCGTGCATCCATTATGCAAGCACCTCCTCTACTTTTTCGACAGCTGATTTAGTCAAGATCAATTTGTTGTGTGAAACAACATCAAGAACGTTAAGACCATCAGCTTCAACTACAGTAACACCAGGGATGTTACGTGCAGAAAGAGCAACTTTCTCATCTAAACCGTCAGTAACGACTAACGTTTTAGTATCAACAGAAAGGTTTTTAAGTACCGCTACAAACTCTTTTGTTTTTGGAGCTTCGAAAGACAAGCTTTCAAGTACCAAAATGTTCTCTTCCAATGCCTTTGCAGACAATGCAGATTTAATAGCTAAACGACGTACCTTTTTAGGTAGCTTGTAAGCGTAAGATCTTGGAGTAGGTCCAAAAACAACGCCACCGCCACGCCATTGTGGAGAACGGATAGAACCTTGACGCGCACGTCCAGTTCCTTTTTGTTTCCAAGGTTTACGTCCACCGCCTGCAACTTCAGAACGGTTTTTAACTTTATGAGTTCCTTGACGTAAGGAAGCTCGTTGCATGATGATTGCTTCAAATAATACATGATTATTAGGTTCGATACCAAAGATGGATTCATTTAGTTCGATGTCGCCAACTTGTGAACCTGTTTGGTTGAACAATGTAACTTTTGGCATTCTATTGCTCCTCCTTTCTCAGAAATTACTTTGCTTTAACAGCAGTTTTTACTTTGATCAATGCTTTTCTAGCACCAGGTACATTACCTTTGATCAATAGTAGGTTGCGTTCAACATCAACTTTAACGATAGCTAAGTTTTGAACAGTAATTTGTTCTCCACCCATACGTCCTGGTAATAGTTTACCTTTGAATACGCGGTTTGGAGCTACAGGACCCATTGAACCTGGGCGACGGTGGTAACGAGAACCATGAGACATAGGTCCGCGAGATTGTCCATGACGCTTGATAGAGCCTTGGAAACCTTTACCTTTTGAAATTCCTGATACATCTACTAAATCGCCTTCAGCGAAAATACTAACATTGACTTCTTGACCGATCTCATATTCAGTAAGATCCGTTCCGCGGAATTCGCGAATGAAGCGCTTAGGAGTAGTATTTGCTTTTTCAACATGGCCCTTTTCAGGTTTGTTAGAAAGCTTTTCACGTTTGTTTTCAAAACCAACTTGAACTGCTTCATAGCCATCAGTTTCAACAGTTTTCTTTTGAAGAACCACGTTATTAGCAGCTTCGATAACTGTTACCGGAATAAGTTCACCGTTTTCAGCAAAAACTTGAGTCATACCGATTTTTCTTCCTAAGATTCCTTTGGTCATAAGTCACACCTCCTAGAGTAATTGTTCATATTTATATGAATTATAATTTGATTTCAATGTCAACGCCTGATGGTAAATCTAAACGCATCAATGAATCAACTGTTTGTGGAGTTGGATTAACGATGTCGATTAGACGTTTATGCGTACGCATTTCGAATTGTTCACGAGAATCTTTGTATTTATGAACCGCACGTAGGATCGTATATACCGATCTTTCAGTAGGTAATGGAATTGGACCAGATACAGCCGCACCAGAACGTTTTGCAGTTTCAACAATTTTCTCAGCAGATTGATCAAGAATTCTGTGATCATATGCTTTTAAACGGATACGAATTTTTTGTTTTGCCATAATTTTCCCTCCTTTTCGCCTATTTTAAAATAGACCTTCTCAATGGAAATTTCCCACACACTCGCCATGGCAAAGCGGCCGGGTGTGTCAGCAACCTTCCATATCATCGCAGTCAAAGACCAACATTGTCTATTATACATAATGCACAAGTAAAATGCAAGTTAAACAAAAAACTTTTCTTGTGCAACACACTTTTATTATTATACATACTATCACAAGTATTTACAAGTACATTCTACATGGTCTTTCATATCCATTTTCTTCAATTCGAAAATGGATATGAAACTTAATAAATTCACTAATTTTTTTATCGATATTATAGAAGAAGAAAATGAAAAACCTTTAGAAAATAGAAAAGAAGCAGATGGCGTCCCATCTGCTTCTCCCGGAAGGCGTCCCTTCCAATATTGTTTTATGAATCAATTACTCTGTGATTGTAGCAACTACGCCAGCGCCTACAGTACGTCCACCCTCACGGATAGAGAATTTAGTACCTTCTTCGATAGCGATTGGAGCGATAAGTTCTACAGTCATTTCGATGTTGTCTCCAGGCATAACCATTTCTACGCCTTCAGGAAGGTTACAAATACCAGTTACGTCAGTTGTACGGAAGTAGAACTGAGGACGGTAGTTTGTAAAGAATGGAGTGTGACGTCCACCTTCTTCTTTAGAAAGAACATAAACTTCAGCTTTGAACTTTGTGTGTGGAGTGATTGTACCTGGTTTAGCAAGTACTTGTCCACGTTGGATATCTTCACGGGATACACCACGAAGTAGTGCACCGATGTTGTCACCAGCTTCAGCATAGTCAAGAAGTTTACGGAACATTTCAACACCAGTTACTGTTGTTGGTTTAGACTCTTCGTTGAAACCGATGATGTCAACAACGTCACCGACTTTAACTTGTCCACGCTCAACACGGCCAGTAGCAACTGTACCACGACCAGTGATAGAGAATACATCCTCAACTGGCATCATGAATGGTTTGTCAGTGTCACGAGTTGGTTCTGGGATATACTCGTCAACAGCTGTCATTAATTCATGAATTTTTTCTTCCCAAGCAGCTTCTCCTTGAAGAGCTTTTAGTGCAGATCCTTTGATAACTGGAATGTCATCGCCAGGGAATTCGTATTCAGATAGAAGATCACGGATTTCCATTTCTACTAATTCAAGAAGTTCTTCGTCATCAACCATGTCGCATTTGTTCATGAATACTACTAGGAATGGTACACCTACTTGACGAGAAAGAAGGATGTGCTCACGAGTTTGTGGCATTGGGCCATCAGCAGCAGATACTACTAAGATTCCGCCGTCCATTTGTGCAGCGCCAGTGATCATGTTTTTAACATAGTCAGCATGTCCTGGGCAGTCAACGTGTGCATAGTGACGAGTAGCTGTTTCGTACTCAACGTGTGCAGTAGAGATTGTGATCCCACGTTCTCTTTCTTCTGGAGCACCATCGATTTGGTCATAAGCGCGAGCTTCTGCGCCACCAGTTTTAGCAAGTACAGTTGTGATTGCAGCTGTTAGAGTTGTTTTACCATGGTCGACGTGACCAATTGTTCCAACGTTAACGTGCGGTTTTGAACGATCAAATTTAGCTTTTCCCATTAGGAATTCCTCCTTAAAATTATATATAAAATATTAAGTATATAAGGGCTGCGAAAGAAGACTAATTCTTCCATCACAGCTTACATAAGATAGTTATACTTTAATAAGAGATGAAAATCAATTATTCACCTTTATTTTTTTTGATGATTTCTTCAGAAATGCTCTTAGGTACTTCTTCATAATGATCGAAGTGCATAGAGAATGTCCCGCGTCCTTGAGTGTTAGAACGTAGAGATGTAGCATATCCGAACATTTCAGATAGTGGAACCATCGCTTTAACCATTTGTGTGTTACCGCGAGCTTCCATACCTTCTACACGACCACGACGAGATGTGATATCTCCCATGATGTCGCCTAGGTAATCTTCTGGAATAACTACTTCCACTTTCATGATTGGTTCAAGGATAACCGGCTTACATTTAGATGCAGCATTTTTAAGTGCCATTGATGCAGCAATTTTAAATGCCATTTCGTTGGAGTCAACGTCATGGTAAGAACCGTCAAATAATTTTGCTTTGATGTCGACTAGCGGGTAACCAGCAAGTACACCACGGTCAAGTGAATCAACTAATCCAGCTTGTACAGCAGGGATATATTCACGTGGTACTACACCACCGACGATAGCATTTTCAAATTCGAATCCTTTACCTTCTTCGTTTGGACCAAATTCGATCCATACGTGTCCGAATTGTCCACGACCACCTGATTGGCGAACGAATTTACCTTCAACTTTAGCTGAACCACGGAAAGTTTCACGGTATGCTACTTGAGGAGCACCAACGTTAGCTTCCACTTTAAATTCGCGACGCATACGGTCAACAAGGATGTCCAAGTGAAGTTCACCCATACCAGCGATAATCGTTTGACCAGTTTCTTGGTCAGTATGCGCACGGAATGTTGGATCTTCATCTTGTAGCTTTTGTAAAGCTTGACCCATTTTGTCTTGGTCTGCTTTGGATTTCGGTTCAACCGACAGTGAGATAACTGGTTCTGGGAATACCATGGATTCAAGAATTACTTGGTTCTTGTCGTCACATAGAGTATCACCAGTTGTAGTATCTTTCAAACCAACAGCAGCAGCGATATCCCCTGCATATACAGTTGAGATTTCTTCACGGCTGTTTGCATGCATTTGAAGGATACGTCCAATACGTTCACGTTTACCTTTTGTTGAGTTGATTACATAAGATCCTGATTCTAATGTACCTGAGTACACGCGGAAGAATGTAAGTTTACCAACGTAAGGGTCAGTCATAACTTTAAACGCTAAAGCGGAGAACGGTTCAGAATCATCTGAATGGCGTTCTACTTCATCTTCTGTATCCGGTAGAGTACCTTTAATAGCCGGCACGTCTAATGGAGATGGAAGGAAGTCGATAACGTTATCAAGCATTAATTGAACACCTTTGTTTTTGAAAGCTGATCCACAGATAACTGGGAAGAATTCAACGTTAACAGTTGCTGTACGAATAGCTGCTTTTAATTCAGCAATGCTGATTTCTTCGCCGCCAAGGTATTTTTCCATTAAGTCTTCATTAACTTCTGCTACTGCTTCAATTAACTTTTCACGGTATTCTTCAGCTAATTCCCTATGTTCTTCAGGAATTTCACCAACAGTGATATCAGTTCCTAGATCATTGGCATAGAAATGAGCTTTCATTTCAATAAGGTCAATAATTGCAGAGAATTGATCTTCAGCACCGATTGGTAACTGAACCGGGTGAGCATTAGCTTGTAGACGATCGTGGATTGTTCCAACTGAATATAGGAAATCCGCACCGATTTTGTCCATTTTATTTACGAATACGACACGTGGTACACCATAAGTTGTAGCTTGGCGCCAAACTGTTTCAGTTTGAGGCTCAACACCTGATTGGGCATCAAGTACAGCTACAGCTCCATCAAGTACACGCAATGAACGTTCAACTTCAACTGTGAAGTCTACGTGTCCTGGCGTATCGATGATGTTTACACGGTGACCTTTCCACTGTGCAGTTGTTGCAGCGGATGTGATCGTGATTCCACGTTCTTGTTCCTGTTCCATCCAGTCCATTTGTGAAGCACCTTCGTGTGTTTCACCAATTTTATGAATTTTACCAGTATAGTATAGAACGCGTTCTGTTGTTGTCGTTTTACCAGCATCGATGTGAGCCATGATACCGATATTACGAGTATTTGCTAAGGAGAACTCTCTTGCCATTTGTCTTTCTCCTTCCTTTTATAAGGATTTTATAGTGATATATCTTACCAGCGATAATGAGCGAATGCTTTATTAGCTTCAGCCATTTTGTGCGTATCTTCACGTTTCTTAACAGCTGCTCCAGTATTGTTAGCAGCATCCATGATTTCATAAGCTAAACGCTCTTCCATCGTTTTTTCTCCACGAAGACGAGAGTATTTCACTAACCAACGAAGTCCTAGAGTTGATTTGCGGTCTGGACGCACCTCAACTGGTACTTGGTAGTTAGCTCCACCTACACGGCGTGCTTTTACTTCTAATACAGGCATGATGTTTTTAAGTGCTTGATCAAAAACTTCGATTGATTCATTGCCAGTACGTTCTTTGATTAAATCAAATGCAGAGTAAAGAATTTTTTGTGATTTACCTCTTTGTCCATCAACCATTAATTTGTTGATTAAGCGAGTCACAAGTTTAGAATTATAAATCGGATCTGGTAATACGTCTCTTTTCGTTACAGGTCCTTTACGAGGCATTATATTTCCTCCTTTCAAGAAAGTTTAATTTTTGTTTGAGATTATTTTTTTGCTGCTTTCGGACGCTTAGTACCGTATTTAGAACGGCTTTGCATACGATTGTTAACTCCAGCTGTATCAAGAGCACCACGTACGATATGGTAACGTACCCCTGGTAAATCTTTTACACGACCGCCACGGATAAGAACCACGCTGTGTTCTTGTAGGTTGTGACCGATACCTGGGATATAAGCTGTTACCTCGATACCGTTTGTTAAACGTACACGCGCATATTTACGTAACGCGGAGTTTGGTTTTTTCGGTGTCATAGTACCCACACGAGTGCAAACACCACGTTTTTGCGGAGATGATACGTTAGTTTGTGCTTTTTTAAAGCTGTTGTAGCCTTTGTTAAGTGCTGGAGATTTTGAATTAACCTCTTTAGACTCGCGTCCTTTACGCACTAATTGATTAATAGTAGGCATTACATTTTTCCTCCCTTCACGTTTTCATTTCTAGTACCACACATCCAGGTGGTTCATAAATGGGTAAAAACAAAGTCTTTGCAAATATAATTGCAAAAACATTTTTACTTTTTAATGGCAACAGTTGCTGCTCCGACATCAATACCACATGCTTTGCCAAGCATTATCATCGAATCAACATATGTGATAGGAACATCCAATTCTTTGGCGGTCTCAACAACACGCCCAGTCAAGTATATATCTGCATCATCAGCGATGATAACTTCTTGAATTAAATTGTTTTTAAGAGCTCTAACTGCTTGTTTCGTCCCTATAATCACTGACTTTGCCTGTATTACTTTTTCATAAGACATGGTCCATATCCTCCAAAGTTACAGGGTAACATAGGAGCACCTTTGCTATAGTATCATTATTAGTCGGATACTGTCAACTTCTTTCAAGAAAATAATTTCAGCAAAAGGTTTTCCTTACATAATTCTATTAAGATAATCAATTTGCCTAAAGGAAATATTTCTGATTCTCGTAAGGCTGTTCATTCAGCCATGAGTAATAAGAGAGACCAGCTCAATAAATTCTGATCCTTCAGCTCCAATAGGAAACAGGAGTGCGGTTTTCAGTTTAAATTATTGAGCTGGTCCTTTTTCCTTTAATCCACTGTTACTGTATCGGCACTTTCATCACCAACAACGACAGGGTTTGCTTTTCTGTATCTAAGCATTCCCGTTCCTGCAGGGACAAGTTTACCGATGATGACATTTTCTTTAAGTCCAAGCAATTCATCACGTTTTCCTTTTATTGCTGCATCAGTCAAGACTCTGGTTGTTTCTTGGAATGACGCGGCGGACAAGAAGGAATCCGTTTCTAGAGATGCTTTTGTTATACCTAGCAATACTGGACGACCTGTAGCTGGTAATTTGTTAGTCAGCAATGCATCTGTGTTTGCAGTAGTGAACTGGTTAACATCCAATAATGTTCCTGGAAGTACTTCAGTTTCGCCTGCATCAAGCACACGGACTTTACGCATCATTTGTCTAACCATTACCTCGATATGTTTATCACCGATCTCAACACCTTGCATCCGGTATACTTTTTGAACTTCATGAAGCAGGTATTCCTGAACAGTAAGCACGTCTGTAACCTTAAGCAATTCTTTCGGATCGATGGAACCCTCTGTTAACTCTTCACCACGACGGACAGGAGTATCAACAGTTACTCTTAAACGGGCAGTGTATGGCGCAGTATATGTGCGTGATTCAACTGCACCTTGAACAACGATTTCCTGTTGTTTATCCCGAATTTCATTAATCGAAACAATCGTTCCTTCGATTTCGGAAATGACAGCTTGACCTTTAGGATTTCTCGCTTCAAATATTTCTTGGATACGAGGAAGACCTTGAGTGATATCGTCCCCAGCAACCCCACCTGTATGGAATGTACGCATCGTTAACTGTGTACCAGGTTCTCCGATTGATTGAGCGGCAATAATACCGACTGCTTCGCCCACTTCAACTTCTTGACCTGTAGCCAAGTTGCGTCCATAACATTTTTTACATACACCATGGCTGGTGTTACATGTAAAGGCAGAACGGATCCATGCTGTTTCAATTCCAAGTGATTCAATATAATTAGCAAGATCTTCAGTAATAAGATCATTTTCAGCCACGATTACATCATTTGTTTCTGGATGTTTGATCGCTTTTCTTGCATAACGGCCAACCAGGCGCTCTTCAAGATGCTCAATTATTTCAGTGCCCTCTCTCAAGGCTGAAATTTTCAAGCCGCGGTCGGTTCCACAATCGTCATCACGGATGATAACATCTTGGGCAACGTCAACAAGTCGACGAGTAAGGTAACCGGAATCGGCTGTTTTAAGTGCTGTATCGGCAAGACCTTTACGCGCACCATGTGTAGAGATGAAGTACTCCAACACTGTTAAACCTTCACGGAAACTTGATTTGATCGGTAATTCAATGATACGTCCAGCCGGGTTGGCCATCAAACCACGCATACCCGCAAGCTGCGTAAAGTTGGAAGCATTACCACGGGCCCCGGAGTCACTCATCATGAAGATTGGGTTGCGTCGGTCCAGTGAGTCCATAAGTTTGGACTGAATGGTATCCTTGGCAGCACTCCAAATTGAAATGACGCGATCATAACGCTCATCCTCAGTAATAAGACCACGTCTGAATTGTTTCAAGACATTATCCACTTTGGTTTGAGCCTCAGTAATGATTCCTTGTTTTTCTTTTAAAACGACGATATCGGCAACACCAACGGTAATACCAGCTTTTGTCGAATATTTGAATCCAAGATCTTTCATCCGGTCAAGCATTTTGGATGTTTCAGTAATTTTAAAGCGTTTAAAGACTTCCGCAATGATATTTCCAAGAATTTGTTTCTTGAAAGGATCAATAGCAGGTTGGGCCTTAATCAACTCAGGGATATTAGCGCCTTTTTCCACAAAATATTTCTCTGGAGTTTTCGTTTCCAAATTATATCGTGTCGGTTCGTTAATATACGGGAATGATTTTGGTAAAATTTCATTGAAGATCAATTTACCGACAGTTGTAATTAGAAGTTGGCCGTTTTGTTCTTCAGTGAATGTTTCATTATTTAGTGACGATGCATGTACGGCACAACGGGAATGTAAGTGTACATATCCGTTTTGGTATGCAAGTAATGCTTCACTTGTATCTTTAAAGATCATACCCTCACCGATAGCGCCTTCTCTTTCCAATGTTAAGTAATAGTTACCTAATACCATATCTTGAGAAGGTGTAACGACAGGTTTACCATCTTTAGGGTTCAAAATGTTCTGTGCTGCAAGCATAAGCATGCGTGCTTCGGCTTGGGCTTCAGAAGATAGAGGAACGTGGACCGCCATTTGGTCACCGTCAAAGTCAGCGTTGTAAGCTGTACATACGAGCGGATGCAAACGAATTGCGCGACCTTCAACCAACGTTGGTTCAAATGCTTGGATACCAAGTCTATGAAGTGTCGGTGCACGGTTCAATAGTACTGGGTGTTCTCTAATAACTTCTTCTAGCACATCCCATATTTCAGGAGATAAACGCTCAATTTTACGCTTAGCGGATTTGATGTTATGCGCTAAACCTCTTTGAACAAGCTCCTTCATAACGAATGGTTTGAATAATTCAATCGCCATTTCTTTCGGAAGACCACATTGGTACATCTTTAAGTTTGGTCCGACTACGATAACGGAACGGCCAGAATAATCAACACGTTTACCAAGAAGGTTTTGACGGAAACGGCCTTGTTTACCTTTTAACATGTGAGATAAAGATTTTAACGGACGGTTACCAGGTCCAGTTACCGGACGGCCGCGACGGCCATTATCGATAAGAGCATCGACGGCTTCTTGCAGCATACGCTTCTCGTTTTGAACGATAATGCTTGGTGCTCCAAGATCCAGTAATCTTTTCAACCGATTATTACGGTTGATAACACGGCGATATAAATCATTTAGATCAGATGTGGCAAAACGTCCTCCATCAAGTTGAACCATAGGACGAAGTTCCGGTGGAATGACCGGAAGCACGTCAAGGATCATCCATGAAGGCTCATTTCCGGAGTTACGGAAAGCTTCAAGCACTTCCAAGCGTTTGATTGCACGGGTTCTGCGTTGTCCTTGAGCTGTTTTAAGCTCCTCTTTCAACGACTCTACTTCCTTTTCCGTATCAATATCTTGTAAAAGTTTTTTAATAGCTTCCGCACCCATGGCAGCTTGGAACTTCTTACCGTATTTTTCACGGTATGTACGATATTCCTTTTCAGAAAGAAGCTGTTTCTTTTCTAAAGTTGTATCGCCCGTTTCAGTTACGACGTAAGATGCAAAGTAAATAACTTCTTCCAATGCCCGTGGAGACATGTCAAGTACAAGTCCCATACGGCTAGGAATTCCTTTAAAATACCATATGTGTGAAACTGGAGCTGCCAGCTCAATATGACCCATACGCTCACGACGCACCTTAGCACGAGTGACTTCAACGCCACAACGGTCACAGACTACGCCTTTATAACGAACACGTTTATATTTTCCGCAATGACATTCCCAGTCCTTTTGAGGTCCAAAAATTCTCTCACAGAATAAACCGTCTTTTTCTGGCTTTAATGTACGATAGTTGATTGTTTCTGGTTTTTTAACTTCTCCATGGGACCAAGAACGAATCTTGTCTGGTGAAGCAAGACCAATTTTCATATACTCAAAATTATTAACGTCTAACAAGGGGCCTACCTCCCTTTTAATCTCCAGGTTTAACCCTTGATTGCCGTCAAATATCAGGCAATCTTACACCGGATGATGGTTGATTGAATCAATAAGGCTCTAACAAGGCAGCATGATTTTCAAAGGAACCATCTTGCTGCCAGTCAGAGCGGGTAATATATAACTAGATATGCTTATAATTTTATTCTTTGACAGGTGCCCCTACTTCGGAAGCAACCATATCTTTAGTTTCTGAATCAAGGCTTAATTTGTCTGCTTGGTTGGCTTCTTCTTCATCTTCCAAATCACGCATTTCGATTTCACGGTCTTCGGCATTAAGAATTTTAACATCCAATCCTAAACTTTGAAGCTCCTTAATCAATACTTTGAAGGACTCAGGAACGCCTGGTTCAGGGACATTTTCACCTTTGACAATTGCTTCGTAAGTTTTAACACGACCTACGACATCATCTGATTTAACGGTTAGGATTTCTTGTAATGTATAAGCAGCACCATAAGCTTCAAGTGCCCATACTTCCATCTCACCGAAACGCTGTCCACCAAATTGCGCTTTACCACCAAGTGGCTGCTGCGTAACAAGGGAGTAAGGTCCAGTTGAACGTGCATGAAGTTTATCATCGACCATATGTGCCAGTTTGATCATATACATGACACCAACTGATACACGGTTATCGAATGCTTCACCTGAACGGCCATCATAAAGGACAGTTTTTGCATCACGGGACATCCCGGCTTCTTCAATCGTACCCCAAACATCTTCCTCAGTGGCACCATCGAATACAGGAGATGCTACATGAATGCCAAGTGCGCGTGCAGCCATACCTAAGTGAAGCTCCAACACTTGACCGATGTTCATACGTGAAGGTACACCCAATGGGTTTAACATGATGTCGACTGGAGTGCCATCTGGTAAATAAGGCATATCTTCTTCAGGAAGAATCCTGGAGATTACCCCTTTGTTACCATGTCGTCCAGCCATTTTATCGCCTTCATGGATTTTACGTTTTTGAACGATATATACACGTGCGAGTTGGTTTACACCAGGAGGAAGTTCATCGCCGTCTTCTCTGTTGAATACTTTAACATCAAGAACGATTCCGCCGCCGCCGTGAGGTACACGAAGTGATGTATCCCTTACTTCACGTGCTTTTTCACCGAAGATTGCATGTAATAGACGTTCTTCAGCAGTCAGTTCCGTTACACCTTTAGGCGTGACTTTACCAACGAGAAGGTCTCCGTCTTTCACTTCAGCACCCACACGGATAATTCCGCGCTCATCAAGATTACGAAGCGCATCTTCCCCTACGTTAGGGATATCACGAGTGATTTCTTCAGGCCCTAATTTTGTATCGCGTGATTCAGATTCATATTCTTCAATATGAATGGAAGTGTACACATCATCTTTAACCAATCGTTCACTCATGATGATGGCATCTTCATAGTTATATCCATCCCATGTCATGAAGGCAACCAATACGTTACGTCCAAGTGCCAACTCACCTTTTTCCATTGAAGGACCATCAGCAAGAATTTCACCTTTTACAACGTTGTCGCCAACACTTACGATAGGGCGTTGATTATAGCACGTTCCTTGGTTGGAACGAATGAATTTTAATAGACGGTATTTATCAAGGTTTCCTTTTACTTGCTGTCCGTCAACCTCACTTACCCTACGTACCCATACTTCACGTGATTCAACGTGCTCTACGATACCAGGGTGTTTACAGATTACAGCAGCACCGGAGTCTTTCGCTGAAACATACTCCATACCCGTTCCTACTCGAGGGGCTTCCGGTTGCAGCAAAGGAACTGCTTGACGTTGCATGTTCGCTCCCATAAGGGCACGGTTGGAGTCATCATTTTCCAAGAAAGGAATACATGCTGTCGCAGCAGATACAACCTGTTTAGGAGATACATCCATGTAATCTACGCGGTCACGCGGAACAACGGTATTTTCACCGCGGAAACGTGCAACAACATCATTATCAAGGAATGATCCGTCATCTGACAGGCGTACATTCGCTTGGGCAACTACATAATTATCTTCCTCATCAGCTGTTAAGTAGTCGATTTGACTTGTAATTTTACCTGTTTCAGGGTCCACACGGCGGTATGGTGTTTCAATGAAGCCATATGGGTTAACCTTTGCAAAACTGGATAATGAGTTAATCAAACCAATATTCGGTCCCTCAGGCGTTTCAATCGGACACATGCGGCCATAGTGGGAGTAATGAACGTCACGTACTTCAAAGCCAGCACGCTCACGTGTCAGACCACCAGGTCCCAATGCAGATAGACGACGTTTATGCGTCAATTCAGCCAACGGGTTCGTTTGATCCATGAATTGGGAAAGCTGTGAGCTTCCAAAGAACTCTTTAATAGATGCAATGACTGGACGAATGTTAATTAGTTGCTGTGGAGTGATTGTATTCGTATCCTGAATAGACATTCTTTCACGAACAACACGTTCCATACGGGATAAACCAATTCTAAATTGGTTTTGCAGCAATTCACCAACAGAACGCAGACGACGGTTTCCTAAATGGTCAATATCATCTGTGATTCCTACGCCATGCAATAAGTTAAAGAAATAACTGATGGAAGAAATGATATCAGCCGGTGTAATGTTTTTGACCTGGTCGGTCACATAGGCATTACCGATGATATTAATCACTTTTTCGCCTTCAGCATCGTTTGGCGCAAACACTTTAATAGGTTGAAGAAGAGTTTCTTCCTCTACTACACCGCCTGATGGATGGAATGTTTTGAATCCGATTCCACCTTCGATATGAGGCAGGATCCTATCAAGAGTCCGACGATCAAGCATTGTCCCTTTTTCAACGATGATTTCACCTGTTTCAGGATCAATCAAAGTCTCTGCAATACGTTGTCCGAATAAACGGTTCTTGATATGCAGTTTTTTATTAATTTTATAACGGCCTACATTAGCTAAATCATAACGTTTCGGATCAAAAAAGCGTGATACTAAAAGACTTTTCGCGTTTTCGACAGTAGGCGGTTCACCTGGGCGTAGACGCTCATAGATTTCTAGTAATGCTTTTTCTACACTCTCGGTGTTATCCTTTTCAAGAGTGTTGCGAAGGTATTCGTTGTCTCCGATCAAATCGATGATTTCTTGATCTGTTCCGAATCCAAGGGCACGCATCAATACCGTGATCGGTAATTTCCTGGTGCGGTCGATCCGAACATACACAACATCCTTGGCGTCTGTTTCATATTCGAGCCATGCGCCACGGTTAGGAATAACGGTCGCAGAGAATCCAAGCTTACCGTTTTTATCCATTTTCCCATTGTAGTAAACACTCGGTGAGCGCACTAATTGGGATACAATTACCCGTTCAGCACCATTGATGACAAATGTACCTGTTTCAGTCATCAGCGGGAAGTCGCCCATAAATACATCCTGGTCTTTCACTTCCCCTGTTTCTTTGTTAACAAGGCGCACTTTCACACGAAGTGGTGCAGAATACGTAACATCGCGTTCTTTTGTTTCTTCCACAGAATACTTCGGCTCAGCTAAGCTGTAATCGATGAATTCTAACGATAAATTACCTGTAAAATCCTCAATAGGAGAAATATCCTGGAACATTTCCTTTAAACCTACATCTAGAAACCATTGATAAGAAGCTGTTTGAATTTCAATCAGATTCGGAAGATCCAAAACCTCACTGATTCTTGCATAACTTCTACGTTGGCGGTGTCGTCCATACTGAACAAGTTGACCTGTCAACTGATTCACCCCTTAAATCAAGCGTTATAAGGATCCATTTGCCTCGGAAAAGGAATCATTTCCATAGACAAAAAGAAAATGGTTTTTATTTTAAAAACCACTATTTCTCATAAAACGAACTATTATTTATATAATTTTCCCATATTATCCATTGATTATACATCAATGGTATAAAAATTGCATAGTTACGGAATTATATATATGCATTTTATAATACTAACATAGCGAAAATTTAGAGTCAAACCTTTTTGGATAATAGTATATAGTAACCTTTTTTCTTAACGGTCACTTCAACATTTCCAAATAATTGCTCCATTTTACCCATTGCGGATGGAGCCCCTTGTTTTTTTTGAATGACAACCCATAGTTCTCCACCAGCTACCAAACTGCGATAGCTTTCTTCTAAAATTTCGTGGACTACACTTTTGCCTGCGCGAATGGGAGGGTTCGTAAGAATTGCCGCGAATTGATTGGAGCCAACTTTGTCAAAACGATCACTTTCGTAAATCTTCACATTTGCGATCCCATTAGAAGCGGCATTCTCTTTTGACAATTCAACTGCTCGGCTATTTATATCAATCATTTCTATCGTTCTCTCGGGATAAGCTGCCGCAATCGATATTCCGATTGGACCATAACCGCAACCAACATCGAGAATATCTCCTTCCACAGCTTCATTAAGGTTAAAACTCTCAACCAAAAGACGCGATCCGAAATCAACTTCCTTTTTCGAAAAAACACCATTATCACTTTTAAAGCGAAAGGCACGTCCCTTTAATGTGAAATCCCAAAATTTCGGATTACTTACGACATCCGGTTTATGTGAGTAGTAATGCTCTGTCAGAGTCATCTCCCCCTATCAGAAAGGAATATTGAAGATTTAATGAGAGAAGAGAATTGAAGAATGGATGCTTGCACGCCAGAATGTTTGAATAACTAAACCCTATTAATCAAACCATTAACGGCTTTTTTTCGTCATTTCTTTAAAATGAAGAAAAAAGCCCGCCAGTGATAGCGAGCTTTTTTTTATGCAAGATTACTTAACTTCAACGCCAGCTCCAACTTCTTCAAGTTTAGCTTTAACTTCTTCAGCTTCTTCTTTAGAAGCGCCTTCTTTGATTGCTTTTGGAGTGTTGTCAACAAGTTCTTTTGCTTCTTTAAGTCCAAGACCTGTTACTTCACGTACAGCTTTGATAACTTTGATTTTTTGATCTCCAGCAGATGTAAGGATTACATCAAACTCAGTTTGTTCTTCAGCAGCAGCGCCACCAGCAGCAGCTACAGCTACAGGTGCAGCAGCAGTTACGCCAAATTCTTCTTCGATTGCTTTTACAAGGTCGTTTAATTCTAAAACAGTCATGTTTTTAACTGCTTCTAAGATTTGATCTTTAGTCATTGTTATTTCCTCCTCGAAATGGTTGGTTTTTTTTTGAATCATTAGGCTAAATAAGCGATTAGCTTACGCGCCTTGTTCTTCTTTTTGATCTGCAACTGCTTTTGTAGCAAGAGCAAGTCCGCGCATAGGTGCTTGTAGCACGCTGAGTAGCATTGAAAGTAGGCCTTCGCGTGAAGGTAGTTCTGCAAGAGCTTTAATTTCTTCAGCAGTTGCAACATTTCCTTCGATAACTCCAGCTTTGATTTCTAAAGCTTCATGTTTTTTCGCAAAATCGTTAAGGATTTTTGCTGGCGCAATAACATCTTCAGTTGAGAATGCAATTGCGTTTGGTCCTGTTAATGATTCGTTCAAAGCGCTAAGTTCAGCACTTTCCGCAGCACGGCGAGTCATAGAGTTTTTGTAAACTTTAAACTCAACGCCAGCTTCACGAAGTTGCTTACGAAGTTCTGTTAATTCAGCAACAGTCAATCCACGGTAGTCAACAACTACTGTTGATTGGCTTGCAGTTAATTTATCAGTAATCTCAGCAACGATTTTTTGCTTTTGTTCAATAATTGCGTTCATCCTTACACCTCCTGTAGATTTGCTTGAAAACATTTATACCGTTTCAAAGAAAAAGCCTTCATCTCTATTGCAGACATGAAGGCAGTAATTTCAAAAGTCATAGTCAAGGACTATTATTATCGAATTACCTCGGCAGGGAATTAAGCTCGTAACGAGCACCTACTGTCTACGGTACAAATGATATTCATTTATTCACAACAAAACTTATTATAACAATAATAGTTTTGGAATGTCAATTATTTATTGAAAGTAGAAGGATCAACTTTCACGCCAGGGCCCATTGTAGTTGTTACAGAAACGTTTTTCATGTAAGTTCCTTTAGCAGCCGCAGGTTTAACTTTCATTAATGTATCATAGATAGTAGTGAAGTTTTCCACTAGTTTAGCATCCTCGAAAGATACTTTACCGATTGGAGCATGGATGTTTCCAGCTTTATCTACGCGGTATTCAACTTTACCAGCTTTGATTTCATTAACAGCTTTTGTTACGTCGAATGTTACTGTGCCAGTTTTAGGGTTAGGCATTAATCCTTTAGGTCCTAATACACGGCCAAGTTTACCAACTTCACCCATCATGTCTGGAGTCGCAACGATTACATCGAATTCGAACCATCCTTGTTGGATTTTGTTGATGTAGTCAGATTCGCCAACGTAGTCAGCACCAGCAGCTTCCGCTTCTTTTGCTTTTTCGCCTTTAGCGAACACTAATACGCGTTGAGTTTTACCAGTACCATTCGGCAGAACAACAGCTCCACGAATTTGTTGGTCAGCTTTCTTAGGGTCTACGCCTAAACGGAAAGCAACTTCAACAGTCGCATCGAATTTTGCGAAGTTTGCTTTTTTAGCAACTTCGATTGCTTCAGTTACAGCATAAGCCTTAGAAACTTCTACAAGCTTAGCTGCTTCAAGATACTTTTTACCTTTTTTCGCCATGATATAAATCCTCCTAAATTGTGGTTTTAACGGAATGACCTCCCACGAATAAAGGTTGCGAGTATCAATCGCAACCCCGTAGAAACAAATAGCAATTACATGGATTAGTCTTCGATGACAATACCCATGCTGCGAGCAGTACCTTCAACCATACGCATTGCAGCTTCAACGCTTGCAGCGTTTAGGTCAGGCATTTTAGTTTCAGCAATCTCGCGCACTTGATCACGCTTGACTGTAGCAACTTTATTACGGTTAGGTTCACCAGAACCAGACTCAATACCAGCTACTTTTTTAAGCAATACTGCAGCCGGCGGAGTTTTTGTAATGAATGTAAATGAACGGTCTTCAAATACCGTGATTTCAACAGGAATAATTAGACCAGCTTGATCTGCTGTACGAGCGTTGAACTCCTTACAGAATCCCATGATGTTTACACCAGCTTGACCTAATGCAGGACCGACTGGCGGTGCCGGATTCGCTTTACCAGCAGGAATTTGCAATTTAACCATTTTAATTACTTTTTTAGCCACGAGACACACCTCCTTATAAGTCCGTGATGTGGTAATAGGGTAATACCCTCCCACTCATCTTGAATTCTTTATATATTAATAAAGAATG
Organism: Bacillus sp. ISL-4; assembly: GCF_018613275.1. Lineage (NCBI taxonomy): Bacteria > Bacillati > Bacillota > Bacilli > Caryophanales > Bacillaceae > Bacillus > Bacillus sp. ISL-4. Next base: position 18,084 of record NZ_JAGGQN010000037.1, on the reverse strand, counting down.
CTTGTATCGTTGAGGCCTAAAAATTGAAACATACTGACCTTTGAAATTTTACCACTTTCTAAAGGCAATTTCAAGTTTTTTTCCGTTTATAATTTTTCCACTTGATTAAAATCAAGTTCAACCGGTGTATCACGACCGAACATATTGACTAGGACCCTTACTTTCCCTTTGTCTTTATCAAGTTCTTCAATCGGCCCTGCAAAGGTTGCGAAAGGTCCTTCTTTAACTTGAACCGTATCACCGATTCCAAAATCAACTTCGATTTTGCTTTCATCCACGCCCATTCGTTTAAGGACGACTTCAATTTCTTCCGGAAGCAATGCAGTCGGTTTTGACCCAGCTCCAGATGAACCTACGAAACCTGTTACGCCAGGCGTATTCCGGACAACGTACCATGAATCATCCGTCATGATGATCTCAACCAATACATAACCTGGAAATACTTTCTTTTTGGTAACTTTCTTTTTGCCATCTTTCACTTCTGTTTCTTCTTCTTCTGGAACTACAACGCGAAAGATCTTGTCTTCCATCCCCATAGTTTCAACACGCTTTTCCAAGTTAGCCTTAACCTTGTTCTCATAACCTGAATAGGTGTGAACTACATACCAATTCTTTTCCATGTGTTAGGACTTTAACGTCCTTCCCTCCCTGCAATCAATCATTTTCTTTATTAATCTTTATCTTTGAACGTTTTAGCCAAAAAACCATACCGGCGTCATCCTGACTTAACTAGAAAATATTGTGATGATTCATATTTACAGCAGTGCTCGATTTTGACCTTCTTCACTTATTAAAAAAGACAAATTAAAAAACCCGTTTCCGGGCTTTTCTGCTGACACATATTATTCTATCACTATTATACCTTATTTTCGAATCTCTTATTCAATAACTAAGCGAATTAATTCGGAAATGCCCAAATCGACCACTGTAAAGAATAAAGCCATGAACAATACAGTCGTTACTACCACGATTGTATATTTGGTAAGCTCCTTGCGTTTCGGCCAGCTTACTTTTCGCATTTCGCGAGCGACTCCGCTGAAAAATTCGGTAAAACGTTTCATGAATGTACCTCCAAGCATTAGAAGCTTCTGTCAATCTATTTATAAAACGGTTATTTCGTTTCTTTATGAATCGAGTGTGAGTTGCACGTACTGCAAAATTTCTTGATTTCCAGTCGTTCGCCGCTTGTCGATTGTTTGCTCTCATAACTATAATTTCTTGAACCGCAATCAGTGCATGCAAGAACTATTTTTTTTCGCATTAGATACACCTATCCTATCTACTATATCCATAAAACCTTATCACGGCTGTTTTTTATTGTCAATATCAAAGCGGGTTTCTCCCATTATGGACACTGGAAATCAAAACATCGGTTACTTAACATCCATTAAAAATTTTAGTGAATAATAAACTTCCATGTGGAGAAGGGACAGATGAAATTAAGCGGAAAAAGCGGAGGGATTATAAACTGATTTCCCTTACTTCCAGATAGCGCTCGAGCTTTCTTTTCACCCGCTGAAGGGCGTTGTCGATTGACTTAACATGCCGGTTCAACTCTTCCGAAATTTCTTGGTAGGTTTGTCCATCCAGGTAAAGAGCTAACACTTTTCTCTCAAGATCACTCAGGAGCTCGGCCATCTTTAATTCGATATCGTCAAACTCTTCTTGGTTGATGATCAGTTCTTCCGGGTCCAAAACTTTCGTACCCGATATAATATCCATTAGAGTTCGGTCCGATTCCTCATCATAAATGGGCTTGTCCAGGGAAACATAGGAATTGAGCGGAATATGTTTTTGACGTGTTGCTGTTTTGATAGCTGTAATGATCTGCCTCGTAATGCATAGTTCTGCAAATGCTTTAAAGGAAGATAATTTATCCCCTTTAAAATCACGGACGGCTTTATATAAACCAATCATACCTTCTTGCACGATGTCTTCCTTATCTGCACCAATCAAGAAATAAGTCCTTGCTTTCGCTCTTACAAAATTACGATACTTTTGGATCAAATAATCCAGCGCCTCACTGTCTCCAGTGTGCACCAACCCTATCAATTCATCATCCTCAAACTGCAGATACTTTTCGTTCAGCTTCATTCCGAATTTGAGACCCACATTATATCCCCCTGACCTGACTCAGATAGAAATATTATACAGCAGGTAAATTTTACCCGTCAATGGTTCAAATTTTACCCCGGCGCCATTTTTCGAAAATTTCTGCCACTTCTTCACTTAAAGGAATTTTTGCCACGGGTCTTATCGTCGTTGTTTTTCTTACATCTTTCTTGATTTCGCCTTGAATTTCTTCCATTTCAATAAGCAGTTCACGAGCGGATTTCCTTAGGGCCCCTTGGCCAAAGATCACCCACTGTTCCGTGAAGTCAGAGGTTGCCACTTGAATTTGCGTTTTGACATTATTCAGTTCAATGGCCATCTTTTCTATTCTTTCATCCGCAGTTTCATTTTCTTTTGTAAAAATTACGTCAACTTTGTGATTTTTGAATATGCGGGCAATTCCCTGAACATATTGAGCGTCAAATACGATAATTACACGGTATCCGGTAAATGCTTGATATTCCGCCATCATTTCTATCAACCGGTCTCTTGCAGCAGCAAGATCCCGTTCTTTTAATTCTCTCAGTTCCGGCCAAGCTCCAATAATGTTATAACCGTCCACCAACAGAATATTCATTCCATCATTGCCCTAGAGGATTTCTTTTTCTATAAACCTCATACATCAATAAACCGGCCGCTACCGATGCATTTAACGAAGTTACTTGTCCTGCCATAGGGAGACGGATGAGAAAATCACATTTATCCTTCATTAACCGTGCCATGCCTTTTCCTTCGCTGCCGATAACAAGTCCGATAGGCATTTTTCCGTCCATGTTACGGTAATCATCGCTGCCTTTCGCATCGGTACCGACTATCCATACCCCTCGCTCTTTCAACTCTTCCACCGCTCGTGCCAAATTTGTAACGCGAGCTACCGGAATATATTCAATTGCACCCGTCGAAGCTTTTGCCACTGTTGCCGTCAAGCCCACCGCTCTTCTTTTTGGGATGATGATTCCATGGGCCCCAACTGCATCAGCCGTCCTCATGATCGAACCTAAATTATGCGGATCTTCAACTTCATCAAGGATCATGAAAAAAGGTGCTTCGTCCCGTTCAGCCGCTTTTGCGAATAAATCATCCAGCTCCACATATTCATATGCAGCCACTTGTGCGATCACGCCTTGATGGATGCCTTCTGCCATTTGATCAATTTTTTTCTTCGGTACGATTTGCACGAATACCTTCTTTTCCTTCGCCAGACCGATGAGTGGTTGCATCGAGCCTTTTTGCGAGCCCTCGGCTATCCAAATTTTATTAATATCCCGTTCGGAGCGAAGTGCTTCCAATACGGGGTTTCTGCCAATGATATATTCTTCGCTCATGGGTTACTCCCCTTTTCTTCTTCAATGTATTCAATGGATTTTTTGATGAGTTCTTCCATTCTTTCTATTCGACCGGATAAATACAAAAATCCCATAAGTGCCTCGAAGGCTGTACTGTAGCGATACGTTTGCACATCTGTATTCTTCGGTACCGTACCGGATTTTGCATTTCGGCCGCGCCGAACGACAGCGGATTCCTCTTCCGATAACCAATCTGACTCCAGGAAAAAGTGGATGATTTTATTTTGCGCTTTAGCAGCTACAAAAGATGTAGCTTTTTTGTGTAATAGATTGGGCTTGACCGCTCCTTTTTGAATGAGGTGATGCCGTATATACGTTTCGTATACAGCATCACCTATATATGCCAAAGCAAGACTGTTCAGCATTTTTGCATCTACCTTACTATCGTAATGAAGCATTAATTACCCTCTTTTCCATCTTGTACCTTGAGGGGTATCCTCTAATATGATATTCATGTTTTTCAAGCGATCACGAATTTCATCGGATAACCCAAAATTACGGTCTTTCCGCGCTTGAATTCTCTGCTGTATCAAGCCTTCAATTTCTTCATCCAAAAGCCCCTCTTCTTCAAGGGACAACCCTAGGACAGAAAATAAGATGTTGAATTTATCAAGGAAAGCATCAATCACTTCCTTGTCTGTGTTTTTCTCCATCAAGTAATAATTTGCCTGTTTAGAAAGTTCAAAGAGCATGGATATTGCATTAGCTGTGTTGAAATCATCGTCCATTTCTTTAATGAATTGTTCATGTAATTCATTCAGCTTCCCCAACCAAACATCATTATTCTCAGTCAATCCGTCACTAACTTGAAGGCGATGCTTTAAGTTTTGATAAGATGTCCTTAAGCGATCGAGGGACGCTTTTACATTTTCAAGCACTTCTTCACTATAATTGATGGGATGACGGTAATGTACAGATAACATAAAGAAGCGTAACACTTGTGGATCATGCTTCTGAATGATGTCATGCACAAGGACGAAATTGCCTAAGGACTTAGACATTTTTTCATTCTCAATATTTATATACCCGTTATGCATCCAATAATTCGCAAAAGTCTTACCCGTCAATGCTTCGGATTGTGCAATTTCATTTTCATGATGCGGGAAAGCCAGATCTTGACCTCCGGCATGAATATCGATTGTTTCACCCAAATACTTTTTGACCATTGCGGAGCATTCGATATGCCAGCCAGGACGCCCTTTTCCCCATGGGCTCTCCCAAGATATTTCATCATCCTTTGCCGTTTTCCAAAGGGCAAAGTCAAGGGCATCTTGTTTTTTCTCCCCTATTTCAATACGTGCCCCCACTCGCAGCTCATCGATGGACTGATGTGAAAGTTTTCCATACCCCTCAAACTTACGAGTTCGGTAATACACATCCCCTTCAGATTCATAAGCGAATCCTTTCTCAATTAATGCCGAGATGAATTCAATGATTGCATCCATGTTCTCCATTACGGTTGGGTGAGCATCGGCTTTTTTGCAGCCCAATGCCGACACGTCTTCAAAATAAGCCTTGATGAAACGCTCTGATATGGTTGGGACATCTTCCCCCAGTTCTTTTGCCGCACGAATCAGCTTATCATCCACATCCGTAAAGTTCGAAACGAATTGCACATCATATCCACGGTAATCCAAATACCTACGAACGGTATCGAATACGATTGCCGGTCTTGCATTACCAATATGAATGTAATTATAGACAGTGGGTCCGCATACGTACATCTTCACCTTTCCCTCTTCCATCGGGACGAAGGTTTCCTTTTTTCTTGTAGCTGTGTTATATATTTTAATCGCCATATTATAGACTCCTTTCCTTCTGCTTCTCTTCAGCCATCTTCGCTCTTAAAGCCCTGATTTCACTATCCAATTCCTTAAAGCGATCAGCGATTGGATCAGGAAGATCACAATGATTTAGATCTTTGTTGATTTTGATACCATCTTGAATGACCACTTTACCTGGAATGCCCACCACTGTGGAATTAGGTGGCACTTCTTTTAAAACGACCGATCCTGCACCGATTTTTGAGTTTTCCCCAACAGTGATGGAACCCAGCACTTTTGCTCCTGTAGCAATCAAAACGTTATCCTTTATCGTAGGATGACGTTTTCCCTTTTCCTTTCCTGTCCCCCCAAGGGTTACACCTTGAAAGACAGATACATTGTCGCCAATTTCACAAGTTTCGCCAATGACGATCCCCATTCCATGGTCAATGAAGAAACGACGGCCAATCGTAGCCCCTGGATGAATTTCAATTCCGGTAAAAAACCTACTGATCTGAGATATACTTCTTGCCAGGAAAAAGAATTTCTTCTTAAATAGTACGTGAGCCATCCTATGACTCCAAATCGCATGTAAACCCGCGTACGTCAATATGACTTCCAAATAGCTGCGCGCAGCAGGATCTTGATCAAAAACCACTTCGATATCCTCTTTAAACATCTTTAACAAAATGATTCCCCCCTATGTTCCGTACTTTTCCAACATCCCCTTTGAAGCTTTTAAAGCATATAAAAAAGCGTCTCTGTCCAAATAGACAGAGACGCTTTAAGCGCGGTTCCACTCTGTTTGGAATGTACGAAGCAGGTAAAGCTTTTTCCTGTTTTTTCATCCCCAACTTTAATCCCTGTAACGGAGGACATTCCGCCTGTGCCTACTATAGGTTAGTTCAGCAAAGGACTCAAGGGTGCATTTCAGAAAACGAGAGGCTTGAACCACTTTCAGCAGGTTATGGTTCTCTCTAAAAAGCTTCGTTTACTTACTTCTCCCCATCTACGCGTTCTTTTGTAAGATTATTAAATACTATATTACATTTTTGACAAATTGTTAATATAAAATACTCTGAATACGCTGTTTAATTTTTTCTTTGCCCAGTAATGAAATCGCCTTAGGCAGGTCAGGGCCATGTGTTTGACCCGTGACGGCCGCCCTTATCGGCATGAATAATTTCTTCCCTTTATGGCCTGTGCTTTTTTGTACGGCTTTAATCGACTTCTTGATTTCATCCGCGTTAAATTCTTCAAGGCCATCGATCTCCTGAAGGAAAGCTTTCATGACTTCCGGTACCTGTTCTTCAGCCAGTACTTCCTTGGCTTCTTCCTCGAACACGACCTCATCCTTGAAAAACAGTTCAGATAGCTCAACTATTTCCGCTCCATAGCTCATCTGCTCTTGAAAAAGGGAAACTAGCCCATGTACCCACTCTTCTTCTTCAGCGGTCAGTGTCTCTGAAATCTTCCCGGCTTTAATTAAGTGAGGCATTGACAATTCCACTGCACGATTTCCGTCCAATTGCTTCACATATTGGTTATTCATCCATGTAAGCTTTTGTTTATCGAAAAGTGCAGGTGATTTAGACAGCCGATCAGCATCGAAAAGATTAATGAATTCTTCCTTCGTGAAAATCTCTTCTTCCCCGACCGGAGACCATCCTAGTAATGTAATGAAATTGAATAAAGCTTCAGGTACATAACCAAGCTCTTCATATTGCTCAATGAATTGAATGATGGACTCATCACGTTTACTCAGTTTCTTCCTGCTTTCGTTTACAATCAGCGTCATATGTCCGAATACCGGCGGTTCCCAGCCGAAAGCTTCATAAATCATCAGTTGTTTTGGAGTATTGGAGATATGATCATCACCGCGAAGGACATGGGAAATCTTCATCAAGTGATCATCGACGGCCACTGCAAAGTTATAGGTTGGAATGCCATCTTTTTTAACGATGACAAAATCACCAAAGCCATCCGCTTCAAACGAAACCTCATCCTTAACCATATCATTGAAAGCAAGGACCTTCCCAGAAGGAACGGCAAAGCGAATGCTCGGCTTTCTTCCTTGAGCCACTAGTTCCGCTTGCTCTTCTTCAGTTAAATGCTTGCACTTCCCTGAATATTTTGGCGTTTCATTCCGTTCGACCTGTCCTTCACGCTCTGCTTCAAGCTCTTCTTCCGTACAATAGCATTTATATGCCAAACCCTTATCTAAAAGCTCTTGATACAATTCCTGATAAAGGTCGTTCCTTTCGGATTGACGATATGGCCCGAATTCACCGCCAACATCAACACCTTCATCCCAATCCATACCAAGCCATTTCAAATATTTAAGCTGACTTTCCTCTCCGCCTTCAATATTTCTCTTTTGGTCGGTATCTTCAATACGGATGATGAATTTCCCGCCTTTATTTCGTGCGTATAAATAGTTAAATAAAGCAGTCCGTGCATTACCAATATGTAAATGTCCAGTCGGACTCGGTGCATAGCGAACTCGAATATCGCTGCTCATGATATATATAGACCTCCCAGTCGTTCTATTCTATTGTATATATTATCATTTAAATACATTGGGATAAAGGCATCCACTCTAAAAACGAAATTAGTTTGATTTAACCAATAAAACTACAGCCTGTGCCGCGATTCCTTCGCTCCTGCCTGTAAATCCAAGTTTCTCGGTAGTGGTCGCCTTTACATTGATTCTGTCTATCGACGCATCTAAAAGTTCAGCAATCCTGCCTCGCATTTCCTCAATATACGGTGCCATTTTCGGGCTTTGTGCAATGATTGTACAGTCCGCATTGCCTAGGGAATATCCTTCTTTTTTTACGATCGCCCAAATATACTGCAGCAGTTTTGCCGAATCGGCATCCTTAAATTCAGGATCGGTATCCGGAAAATGCTTACCGATATCCCCTGCACCAATTGCCCCCAAGCAGGCATCAGCAACAGTATGCAGAAGGACATCCGCATCCGAATGACCAAGCAAACCTTTCTCATACGGAATCGTAATCCCACCAATAATCAAAGGTCTCCCCTCAACAAGCTGATGAACGTCATATCCTTGTCCTATTCTAAACATATCATTCTCCCCAATCATCGTTTTCCATGTTGTTTATGTAAAATCGCTTCTGCAAAATAAAGGTCTTCCTGAGTCGTAATTTTAATATTATCATAATTGCCCTCAATAATAACTACCTGTTCATTGATCCGCTCTAGCAAACTTGCATCATCCGTCCCTAAAAATGCTTCAGCTTCTGCCTGTTCATATGCACTTTTTAATATGGATACACGAAAAGCTTGTGGAGTTTGTACCGCCCACAAGCTTGATCGTTCCACTGTTTCCACTACCTTATTGTTTGACGCTTTTTTAATCGTATCCTTAACGGGCACTGCAATTACGGCACCTCCATGAAGGGAGGCGGCAGTAGTCAGTTCACTGATTTGCTCAAGATTGATAAAAGGGCGGGCACCGTCGTGGACCAGGATGATTTCCTCTCCTGCATGTTGCAGTCCATTATAAACACTTTGTTGGCGCTCCTTGCCACCCATGACCAGTTTCTTGACCTTTTTAAGCCCATACGCTGCAATCAATTGACTGAAATAATCCTTTTCTGCCGGGTTTATCGAAAGGATGATTCCCCGACAGTCAGGATCTTCTTCGAAGACACGCAGTGTATAAACAATGATCGGGATACCCGATAGTTCAATAAAAAGTTTATTCTTGCCCGCCTTCATTCTTTTGCCTTGTCCAGCTGCAGGTATCACTACTTCATAAAACATAACGGTTTCTCCTACTCTTCTTTATAATGCTTTTTCTAATAGTTTCGGTTTTGCGAATATCATACGGCCTGCAGAGGTTTGCAATACACTTGTGACAAGTACATCGATGCGTTTCCCGATATGGTCACGGCCACCCTCGACAACGATCATGGTGCCATCGTCTAAATAAGCGATGCCCTGGTTCTGCTCTTTCCCATCCTTGATGACCTGAACATTCATCTCTTCCCCAGGAAGCACAACAGGTTTTACGGCATTGGCAAGGTCATTGATATTAAGGACCGCCACATTTTGAAACTCGCATACTTTGTTTAAATTGAAATCATTGGTAACGACCATTCCGCCCGATATTTTGGCAAGTTTCACTAGTTTACTGTCCACTTCCTGAATGTCTTCAAAATCCCCCTCGTACATCTCCACTTTAATCGGAAGATCTTTTTGAATCCGATTCAAGATATCCAAACCACGTCTTCCACGATTCCTTTTCAATGCATCAGATGAATCGGCAATGTGCTGCAGTTCGTTTAATACGAATTGAGGAATGACTATGGTACCCTCCAGAAAGCCTGTCTGACAAATATCCGCAATTCTACCATCAATGATGACGCTTGTATCGAGAATCTTCAGCCGCTTGCTATACTCCTCTTCATCCTCTTCGCCCGCTTCACCATCAGTGTTCTTTTTCTTATTGCTTTTCGTGAATAAACTCAATAGCTCATCACGCTTTTTAAAGCCCACCTGAAAACCAAGATAACCAAATAAAAGCGTAAGGATGATGGGAACCACTGTATTTAAAATAGGAACCTTGATGGCACTGAAGGCGGAGCCAACCAAAAACGCCGCAAGCAGTCCCACTAAAAGACCGACGCTGCCAAAGATTATATCCGTAATTGGTATCTTAACAAGCTGTTCCTCCAGCCACTTCATAAAATAGATCACATGATCTACTGCCCAAAAAGTTATAAGATAAAAGATAATGGCACCCAACAGTACACTTACATAAGGATTGTTTATTAAAGCAATATCATCTGCATGTAAAACAATTAATAATTCTGGAATAAGTAACATACCAAGTGTTCCACCGACTATTAAGAAGCATGCTTGTATAATGCGTTTTAACATCCCTTTCACCTCCTTCTACTCATTATTGACCAATAAAATAAAATGAAACCTTCGAAAATTCGTTTTCATTATATACGTTAAATTCACTTAAGGAATTAGTGGATTTACAAATATGATTTTTTCTCTTTTTCGTAATATTAGCCTAGCACCCTGAGTTTTGAGTGTCAAAAATAAACACCAATCAATTTCAAGCTAGTTTAGGGGAATTTAAAGGGCCAGCTGCACCTACATCCTTCTATTTGTGACAAGCTGATTTTTTAAAATCCGGAGTCCTTCTTTGATTTTATTGGCGCGGACTTCGCCTATGCCCTCCACATCGTCAAGGTTTTCAACCGTAGCTTTATTGACTTCACTAAAGCTTCCGAACTGTTTCACTAAATTTTCGATGATCAAACCCGGCAAGCGTGGGATTTTATGAAGAATACGGTAACCACGGGGATGTACTGACTCATCAAGGTGTATGTATCCATGATAGCCCAGCACCTTTAGAAGAATGCTTTCATCCAGTTTTTCCTGCATGGCCAACTCTTGAAGCCTAAAAATGATTTCCTCGGGATTTTCATCATTACTGGAGGTATAATCCTTGATAAGCCATTTTCCTTCCGTTTCAATATCTGCCAGGATTTCATTCATTTGCAAGCGGATCAATCTTCCTTCCGTACCAAGCTCATTAAGGTACGTTAATAGCTCTGCCTTGATTCTGAGCACCATTACATATCGGTGAAATACCTGCAAAAGGTCGGCATAGGTCACGATTTCCTCAAACTCGAGTGCTCCTAATACCGATATGCTCTGCTGCAGGACCACCTTGTATTTTTCCAAGGTCTGGATGGCTAAATTAGCCTTGGCAAGTATGACTCCTATATCTTTAAGGGCGTATCGGAAATTTCCTTGATATAAAGTGATGACATTCCGACGTTGTGAGATAGCAATGACCAACGACTTGGTCTCCCTTGCCACACGTTCCGCTGTCCTATGCCGCATTCCCGTTTCTGTGGAAGGTGTACTGTTATCCGGCACTAGTTGGGCATTTGCGAAAATGATTTTATCGGCTGTTTCATTTAAAATGATGGCCCCGTCCATCTTTGCCAACTCATATAATGTGCTGGGGGTACAGCTGCAGTTGATTTCGAAGCCGCCATCCACGATCACTCGCACCTTCTCATTATATCCGACCACTATCAAACCACCTGTGTTTGCCCTCAGGACATTTTCAATCCCCTCCCGAAGCGGGGTACCCGGAGCAACAATTTGCAGAATTTCCAATTTTGTTTTCTCATACCCTTTTTTATCTGTCATACTTAACCCCCTAACGATTGTTTAAGAGCCTCCGAAACCGATGAAACACCAACGATCTTAATACCCTTCGGCGCGGTCCACCCCCCTATATTATTAGCCGGTATGATAACCCGCTCAAACCCTAATTTTGCTGCTTCCTGCACCCTTTGTTCAATTCTTGACACCCTTCTTACCTCACCAGTCAGCCCCACTTCACCAATGATGCAATCGGCAGGATTTGTTGGTTTATCACGGAAGCTTGAAGCAATGCTTATTGCGACAGCGAGGTCAATTGCAGGTTCATCCAGCTTGACACCACCAGCAACCTTTAAATACGCATCTTGGTTTTGGAGCAGCAAGCCCACTCTCTTTTCCAAAACAGCCATTAAAAGCGAAACTCGATTGTGGTCGATTCCCGTGGCCATTCGCCTCGGATTGCCAAAACTCGTAGGTGAAATCAATGCTTGAATTTCGACTAGCACCGGCCTTGTGCCCTCCATGGATGCGACGACTGTGGAACCCGAGGCTCCCTGCGACCGTTCTTCAAGGAAAATTTCCGATGGATTCGCGACCTCTTCCAATCCATGTTCTTTCATTTCAAAAATACCCATCTCATTCGTCGAACCAAAGCGATTTTTAACCGCACGTATAATTCGATATGTATGGTGTCTTTCACCTTCAAAATATAATACAGTATCAACCATGTGCTCAAGCAGCCGTGGACCCGCGATGGCCCCTTCCTTTGTAACGTGTCCGACGATAAAAATCGCGATTCCGTTCGTTTTAGCAATGCGCATGAGTGAGGCTGTGCACTCCCTCACTTGTGAAACGCTTCCTGGGGCAGATGTAACCTCCGAATGGTATACCGTTTGAATGGAGTCAATAATGACCAAATCCGGTTTTACATCCGTAATTGCCTGTTGGATATAATCCATATCGGTTTCAGCATAAACGAATAGATTTTCCGACATGGTCCCAAGCCGATCCGCTCTCAATTTGGTCTGCTTGACTGATTCTTCACCTGAAATATAAAGCACTTTTTTCTGTTTATGCGCCAATTGGGATGATACCTGTAAAAGCAGGGTGGACTTACCGATACCCGGGTCCCCTCCGATCAATACAAGTGATCCCTGTACGATCCCGCCCCCAAGAGCACGATTCAATTCCATTAAATCCGTCTTAATTCGGGGTTCTTTTTCTGATTGAATAGTCGTTATGGGTGCTGCCTTCTCCCGTTCCCCGGAACCTCTAACCTCTGAATTGGTAAAAGCGCCTTTTCTATCAGGTTTAACGATTTCGGTTTCCTCGACCATTTTGTTCCATTCACCGCATCCTGGGCATTTCCCCATCCATTTCGGTGACTCATATCCACAAGACTGACACATAAATTTTGTTTTCTTCTTTACAGCCATAAATTACTCCTTTTCCTTTGGAAAAAATATCTATATTAAGGATATTATATCTCGGTTTTATTTAAACCTTCTTAGGGCTAAGTTTTTTAAAAAAATATTCACTCTGCACTCTGCTCGTCCCATTTATACTCAAATCTACCTATAGATAAAAAACAGAGGTACACTGCAAAAGAATCTGCGTGTACCTCGAAGTTTAGGATCAGGTTATTCATTTACATTAACAGGCTCGCCTTGTCGGATTGCAAACTCATTATTCACGACATCCATTACGACCGTTTGCCCTTTTTTCACGTTGCCCTTAAGCAACTCTTCGGATAGATAATCTTCTACATGCTTCTGAAGTGCCCTGCGGATTGGCCGTGCCCCATATTCCGGATCAAAACCTTCCGTAGCAATTTTTTCTCTAGCCGCATCTGTCAGCTCCAAGTATATCTCCTGCTCTTTCAAACGGGTAGTAAGCTGATTTGACATTAATGTAACGATTTGTTTCAAATGATCCTTCTCTAATGAGTGGAACACGATAGTTTCATCAATACGATTCAGGAATTCCGGACGGAATGCACGTTTGAGTTCTTCCATCACTTTCCCTTTCATATTTTTATAGTCCTGGCCAGTATCCTGGATGTTAAAGCCGACATACTTATCAGTTTTCAAGGCCGACGCCCCTACATTCGATGTCATAATCAGGATGGTATTCCTGAAATCGACAGTACGTCCCTTGGAATCTGTCAGTCTTCCGTCTTCCAATACTTGAAGAAGAATATTGAAGACATCCGGATGCGCCTTTTCTATTTCATCAAGCAGAACGACGGAGTATGGTTTCCTCCGCACTTTTTCCGTTAACTGACCGCCTTCTTCGTATCCAACATATCCTGGAGGGGATCCAACAAGACGTGAAGTCGAATGTTTCTCCATATATTCGGACATATCAATGCGGATCATGGCATCTTCATCACCAAAAATGGATTCAGCTAAAGCACGGGCTAGCTCGGTTTTACCGACCCCTGTAGGTCCCAAGAAGATGAATGAACCAATTGGACGTTTAGGATCTTTCAAACCTGCCCTTGCACGTCGTACTGCTTTAGAAACAGCAATGACAGCCTCTTCCTGCCCAATTACACGATCATGGAGGATTGACTCCATATTAAGCAGTTTGTCTGACTCTGTTTGCGCCAATTTAGTGACTGGAACTCCCGTCCAACTGGACACGACGTGTGCAATGTCATCCACAGTCACTTCACTGTTCTCCTGCCCTTGTTTTTCTTTCCAAGTCTTTTTCGTTTCTTCCAATTGTTCTCTTAAGCGTTGTTCTGTATCGCGAAGCGAAGCAGCTTTTTCAAATTCCTGACTCTGAACGGAAGCATCCTTTTCCTTACGAACATCATCCAGCTTCACTTCAAGTTCTTTTAAGTTAGGGGGCGTTGTGTATGAACGCAGCCTAACCTTGGAACCAGCTTCATCAATCAAGTCAATCGCTTTATCCGGTAAAAAGCGATCGGAAATATAACGGTCGGATAATTTGACTGCGGCATCAATCGATTCGTCAGTAATCGAAACACGGTGATGTGCCTCATAACGGTCACGCAGCCCCTTGAGGATTTGAATGGATTCCTCAATAGTCGGCTCATCGACTTGGATTGGCTGGAAACGACGTTCAAGCGCAGCATCCTTTTCAATATACTTCCGGTACTCATCCAAAGTTGTGGCACCGATACATTGTAATTCACCTCGCGCCAATGATGGTTTAAGGATATTGGAGGCATCAATGGCACCTTCTGCACCACCTGCACCAATCAATGTATGCAATTCATCGATGAATAGGATGATATTACCCGCCTGACGTATTTCATCCATAACTTTCTTCAACCGGTCCTCAAATTCACCCCGGTATTTAGTACCAGCCACAACAGTACCCATATCAAGTGTCATTACGCGTTTATCACGTAAAATTTCAGGTACCTCATTATTGATGATCTGTTGGGCAAGCCCTTCAGCAATGGCTGTTTTACCAACCCCAGGTTCACCGATTAATACTGGGTTATTTTTTGTACGACGGCTTAATACCTCGATGACACGCTGTATTTCCTTACTTCTTCCGATAACGGGATCCAAACTTCCTTCCCTGGCAATCGCCGTTAAATCACGGGCAAGGCCATCTAGTGTCGGCGTGCTTGCATTTGAAGCGGCTGAGCCTTGATGACCACCTGATTCATTGCTTCCCAGAAGTTGTAATACTTGTTGTCGAGCTTTATTTAAACTTACTCCCAGATTATTCAATACGCGGGCAGCTACACCTTCCCCTTCTCGGATCAGACCTAGAAGAACATGCTCTGTCCCAACATATGAGTGACCTAATTTTCTTGCCTCATCCATGGAAAGTTCAATGACTTTCTTGGCTCTTGGGGTATAATGTATCGTTTGAGCCGTATCCTGTCCTCGGCCAATTAGATTTTCAACTTCTTTCTGAATCTTATCCGGACCCAATCCAAGAGCATATAACGCTTTGGCTGCAATACCATCACCTTCTCGGACAAGGCCCAGTAAAATATGTTCCGTGCCAATATTATTATGACCTAAACGGATTGCCTCTTCTTGGGCTAATGCTAATACTTTCTGGGCTCTTTCAGTAAAACGACCAAACATCATAGGGAATTCCTC
Source organism: Bacillus sp. ISL-4 (assembly GCF_018613275.1). Lineage (NCBI taxonomy): Bacteria > Bacillati > Bacillota > Bacilli > Caryophanales > Bacillaceae > Bacillus > Bacillus sp. ISL-4. The sequence continues at coordinate 2,604 of NZ_JAGGQN010000037.1, read as the reverse complement.
CTTAAGAATTTTCGTTTTGAATAAAGTTGCTGGCAATTCTTTAAGTTATGGCAGAAGCTTCTTCTTGCTCCATATCTATTACATGAAATTTGATACTCCCTAAAGAGGCCAATGACCTCTATGAGGAGGAAGTTTCCGTGAAATTCAAGCGTTCCCGGATGAGTGCTGCTCTACGGATATCCCTTTCATGGGGTCTTAAAGGGCCACCTGCGTACTTTTGTAAAAATCCCGACTGCGTCAAAATCATCAACTCATTTAGAATGCTTTTAGAAATATTCTTTATATACCCGAGATCTATCCCTAATCTAACATCGGAGATACAGGTAGCTGCTTCCTTTGTCTCGATGACGCGGGCATTGGACAAAATCCCATATGAACGGAAAATTCTATCTTCTAATTGTATGTGGGAAGTCCTCGCTAATGCATCCCTCGCTGACCGTTCCTGGGCAATGATTTGTTGCACTACACTTGTTAGATCTTCAACGATATCCCTTTCCGACTTTCCAAGAGTAATTTGATTGGAGATTTGAAAAATATTCCCCAAGGCTTGACTGCCCTCTCCATAAATCCCTCGAACCACCAACCCCAATTGGTTGATAGCCGGTATAATATTATTCATCTGCTGTGTAAGGACAAGGCCCGGCAGATGCATCATGACCGAAGCTCTTAATCCTGTTCCCACATTAGTCGGACAACTAGTTAGGTATCCTCTTTCCTCATCATATGCATAGTCTATGGATTCTTCAATCCAATCGTCAAGAACATTTGCGATCTTTAAGGTTTCCTTTAGTTGCAACCCCGACATTAAACATTGAATACGGAGATGATCCTCTTCGTTTATCATGATACTTATTTCTTCATTTTCCGAAAGGAGACATGCGCTTTTCGCTGAATCTTCAACTAAATGGGGACTGATTAAATGTTTTTCAACGAGAACGCGCTTTTCCAGTGGCTGCAATTGGTCAATCTCTAAAAGTTCCAGTTTTCCAATCTCCTGGGTTACTTCTTCTTCGATTCTTTTTTTGACCAATTCAATGATTTTTTTAGCTTCTTCGTTAGAAAAGGAGGTTGGGAAGGTAAAGTCTTTAAAATTCCTGGCCAGCCGAATCCGCGAACTCAATACAATATCGATTTCCGGCCCTTCGGCACTCATCCAGGAACTCAAGGCGTTTTCTACAAACTTTTCCAAGCTCATAATTCCTCGCCTCCCTCTTGCGCTTCATACCTTTTTTCAAGGGAACGAACCTTATCTCTTACCTCTGCCGCTTTCTCAAACTCCTCTTGATCAATGTGGACCTTTAAAACTTCTTTCAAATCCAAAATTTGCTTTCGAAGATATATGGTGCCACCAATCCTTTTTGGAATTTTCCCTATATGTGCTGTATTGCCGCTATGAACCCTCTTTAAAATGGGATTTAACTGTTCATTGAACGTTTTATAACACTCGGCACAGCCAAACTTACCAATATGGACAAATTCTTTATAAGATCGATGACAATGCGGGCAACGCCTCTCTTCCGTTTTGGGAAATGCATTTGCCTTTGTCTGTTGAATATTCGACTCCATATTCAACAATCCTGCTAATAAATTATTTATTGAAAAACCAGGTCCACCTGCATCCATGAACATTTCACCTTTTTCCTGAGCACATTTCTCACAAATCATGACTTCAGTCTTTGTTCCATTGATGATTTTTGTGAAGTGCAGGGTAGCAGGCCTTTGATGACATTCTTGGCAAATCAACGTTCATCACCTCTGCCAGTTTCATTTATATTTTAAAGTCGTAAGCATCGCAGTTAAAATTCTTGCCCTAAGCTCATCGCGGTCAGGTAGGTCGATATAAATCACCGATCTATCTATTACGCTCATCATTATCTTTGCTTCTCGTTCATTAATGACGTCTTCATTCATCAGCCTTGAAATTACTCCTTCAGCCATCGATTGGGTTACCCTTGAACCAATAAGCGATAATAATTGGTTGATAAGTTGCACGGAATCCTGTGATTCGACTTTCATGATGCGTATATAACCGCCGCCTCCACGCTTACTCTCTACAACATAACCTCGCTCGATGGTAAACCTGGTATTGATTACGTAATTGATTTGAGAAGGAACACACTGAAATTTATCTGCTATTTCACTTCTTTTAATCTCTAAGATATCTTTTTGACTTATTTCAAGTACTTGCTTTAAATAAGTTTCGATAATATCAGATATGTTTCTCACTCAGCCTCCTCCATTCTGACTTTGACTATATTTGACTATTATTATACAAGGAATAACGCATTTTGCAACTTAAACGCACTTTCTCTTTCTGTATTATCCATTTTCTCCAAATTATATGTAGTTACATACCCCATTGAACATTAAAGTTGAAATATCTTACATAAATACCCTGAAAAGATAAATGCAAAACCTGATATTTTTCTTCTCTCTTAAGGTTTCACCACATAAATTCGGCCCAATTCCACTCATGGTATTTTTTAAGCAATTCAAATAAGGCCAGCCCTATGCTGTCCCTGAAAATAAAAAGCCTTTTTTAAATTACGAACAACAAAAAAGACCAGCCGAATGGCTGATCTCTTTAAATGGCTTGGCGGCGTC
>NZ_JAGGQN010000036.1:0-26244 GCF_018613275.1 Bacillus sp. ISL-4 | reverse complement strand
AGCTGCCTTAAAGACAGCTCTAATCTTCAGCTAACGCACCCGTTAGTTGAACAAAGAGCAATCACCTTATTCAGCCATAGGTCTCGTGCCATACATTTTTAAAGTCTAATTATCAATAAAGTTTATGTTATTGTCTAGACACCATTTAATCGCAATTTGTTTATATCGTTCGTCACGATAAGAATACCATTGCTCCTCCATTTCAACGTCAATGATTTTGTCCTTAAACCTTCTAAAAGCACCCTTCCCCTTAATTGAACTTAATAATTTATCTTGCTTTCTTTCATCACTAACAGTAAAGCAAAAGTCTTCTATGATTTCATATTCATTTACTTCATATTTTGTTGGGAGTTCCTTGTAATTCTCAAAGTTTTCAAATACATCATTAGCAACTTTTCTATCTTCTTGTTCCCACTCAGGTAAATGCCCGAATTCTTCTTCATCTTCAGCTGCTCTCAAGTCATCCAAAGTTACTGAAATGATTTCACCAGTTTTTACATTAAAAAATGTCCGAGACTCATCAAACTGCATTTCCAATTCTTCAATAATGGCCTGAATCTTTACTGGATTTCTCAATTATTGATCACCCTTCAATTTTTTACTAATGCACCCGTTAGTTTAAGTATTGCACTTCACAAACCAGTAACTGGTTTACCTGCTTTTTGAAAAAGACGATGAATCTATTATCTTTATCGATGGTCATCGTGAGTAGGTTTAAACAAGTCTTCATTTGAATTTCTAACAAGTGAAAAATTGTCTACATTATAATGTCCGTGAAGAGTTTCATTGTGATGAAGGATTATTTGTTTTGCAGATAAGTTTTTGGAATCAGAAGTAGAATGTCCATCTCCAACTAATGTTACATCAAAGTGATTGATTGTTGCTGTTCTAACAGCTGTATCAATACAATGTTCCGTCTTACATCCCATTATTACAATATGGACTACATTGTTTTTACTTAAATGTTCGTGTAATGGAGTGCCATAAAACGAATTTGTGGCAGATTTATCAAATATGATAGCAGCTGATGGTACTTTTATATCCTTGTGTATCTGGAATCCAGGTCCTTCTCCATTTGAAACATCTAAATCTCTTATAAAAACAACGGAGATCCTTTCATTTATCGCTTTTTCAATTACAGTATTAATGTTATTAACGATTTTTTCTTTCTCAAAGACTCCTTGTTCTTCTTTATTACCTTCTATTAATTCCTGTTGAGCATCGATTATCAGTAATATTTGTTTCAATATTTTCCCCCTAAAGTTTTTAGCAGTTAGTTTTTTCCTGTTTTTTATTAATATCAGGTAGTATTTTAAGCACTTCTTACTAAGCTCTTTATATTTTCGTCAAAAGATTTACTAATACCTTCTCGAACTATCATGCCCCTATAGTCGAAGAAGGGCATTTTTTTCTTCAATTTGAAAGAATGATTATGATAAGTGGAGTACATTCAAAAGGTTACCAATTAAACATACGTTAAGGAAAATACTGTAGCAAACAAGGAGTATTGTCTGTAAATCCATACCAATAACGGTTATTAAACTGCTATTTTGGTGATTTGTTTTTGGTTTTTCTTCTTATGGTTATAGAAAATCTTTAGAAACCCACCTTACGAACTACATCTTAAACTTCACCTAAAACGAGGGTATATGGTGAAAAATATCTTTAGCAAAAAACCTGCTTTTTCATTCCAAAAAATGTCTTAGCGTATGTTTTCCGCGAAATGTTGGCGGTACGCCTTTATTGATTTTATTGTAATCCCTGCGGTTGACCCCCAAGCCTATAGGGTTTTGAGCTTGCCAGACATCACACGAGTAGCACTATTTAATGGTCAAACTTTTTACCTAATTCCAAATATAGGGAAATATATTCTTGTATGGGAATAATAGAAATTGTAGGCTTATGGAGAATCATCCTCTGAAACATTTCGTATAAACGGCTGGAAAGCGAAGCAGGAAGGAGAAAGAAATATGTAATAAAAGAGAATTCAGCATTGGTTTACAAGCCGGTATCGGCTGTTCCATCAAGATTGATTTTACGCAGGGGCTGTCAAGATTGGTTCGCTTTTTCCGGCCAAAGAATCTAAATTTTAATAATATGGGAGTGAAGAAATTGCGAGTAAAACTTTGTCTTTCCTTAATATGTTGTCTTTTCGTTGCGATGGGATTTACCCCAGTATCGAAGGCCGCAACGTATGCAGAAAAAGATTATACGATTAAAACGTTCGACTATTTAACTGTGGATGGAAAAGATGTGTATTCCCAGGCCCAAGTGAATACCAAATCCAACAAAGAAATAAAAGTAACCATGGTTCTGCCTAAACAGAATAAAGAGGGCGATTGGTTGGCGTACGGATTTACGAGCAGGGAATCATTTAAGGCATTTATCGAAAAAGATAAACAGAAACTTCAAAACAAAGTCAATATCATGGGCAGCGGTTCTTGTTGTACCGATTTCTATGAGTCTAAAAATAAAGGTGGGAATTATATTTATTGGAGAGACGGGTTTAAAAACTTGCCTTCAAGCTGGAATGACAGAATTTCCTCCTTAAGTACGGCGTCACCTTCTTCAAGCTATTCGACGACGCTGTGGGAGCATACTTCATCTCAAGGGTATGGCAGAGGAGTCTCCTTTAGACACTCCGATTGGTATGGTAAAACAGCTAATATGGCTTCGGATTGGGACAACAAGGCTTCGGCGATCGAAATCAAGTAACGAGAGATTGCCAATGACCAGGTGAAGGAGTTTCAAAATCACTATTCTCTCATTGATTTAGAGGAATGGGAGAATAGTGATTTTTTTGTAAGTTTCGTCGCAACTGCCACCCGGGCACAAGCCGTCGTAAAGCGGTAATTTTCCGGGCTTATGCAGGTGCTAAGGAAGCGTATATCTAGAACCCTATTTCAACTTGATGAAAAAGTGTTGGTAGGACCCCGTTAAGGGAATTCCACCCTAAAAAGTCGATCTCTTCTACGTTAAGGAATCGACTTTTTTTACTTCTTCTTGAAGAACCGTTCGTAAAAGTGTACTTATACGAACAGTAGCAACAATGCTATATAACCTCCATTTTAGAAATTTTAAACTCAGGGAGTTGCAACCTAGAGATAAACCTGCTTTCCACTAATTAGGGAAGAGAAGAAGGAAGGACACAGTTCGGAATAGTAGATTTCCATGTTTAAAACAAGTGAAGGACTCCATAAAAACAGTGAAAAAGTCAATTTTTCAAAAACAACAATATAACCTCAAAAAAAAACGAGCATTTAGAATTGCTTCTAAGGCTCGTTTCATGAAAAAGTCCAGCTCTTCAGCAAGCATTGCGAAAACTGAAGAGCCGGACTTATCAAAAGGTAAATTATTTCACTTCTACCCAGCTTTTTTTAATAGCTAGAACAACAGCTTGTGTACGGTCGTTTACATTCATTTTTTGAAGAATGCTACTCACATGGTTTTTTACTGTTTTTTCACTAATGTATAAAGTTTCGCCGATGGCACGGTTGCTTTTTCCGTCTGCTAAAAGTTGAAGAACTTCACACTCGCGTCGAGTCAATAGGTGACGCGGTCTTCTGATCTCTACAGCATGCACTGAATCACGATCAGCCCCCTCTTCAGCAGCTAAACGGTGATATTCTTTGACTAGATTATGGGTCACCTTTGGATGAAGGTATGAGCCACCTTCTACGACTACACGAACAGCATCAATTAACTCATCTGCATCCATTTCTTTCAAGAGATAACCTTGTGCTCCTGTTTTCAATGCATGCTGTACATAGTTTTCATCATCATGAATCGATAAAATGATGACTTTCGTTTCAGGGTAACGGTTTACAAGCATTTTAGTCGCTTCGACACCGTTCATATTCGGCATGTTGATATCCATGATAACAACATCTGGTTTGTGTGTTTTAACAAGATCCATAGCCTCGCTTCCGTCATTGCCTTCGGCAACAACATCAAAGGAGGATTCAAAATCTAATATACGCTTAACGCCTTCACGGAAAAGCTGATGGTCATCGATAATGGTGATACTAGTCTTCAACGGCTTCTTCCTCCTAATTTATTTAAATGCCTATTCTTATTCTCTAAAATTTGTAAATGATAGGGAACTTTTATAAACACCAAAGTACCTGCCCCTGGTTGTGAATCAATTTTCATTTCGCCTTCAAGCAGCTCGACTATTTCCCTCATGCCTACCAAGCCAAAAGAACCCTCTTTCAAGAGGCAGATGTCCTTTTTGGTAACGATTTTCATTTTTTTTATATTAACTATTTATCGTCAGTCTGTATTTTCAAGGTCCGATTCAAGGCTAAAGTTCATCAAACTACATTAATAAAAACATAGATTTAATTTATATTATGAACTACATAATAATACGTAAATATACAAACCAATTAAAATTTTTCATAAAAATAAACTTATGCATTGGTCATTATACTGCATGAAATCAGATTTAGCGTAAATACGCATTGAATAAAACTAATGAGAATTCACCTCTGAACTTCATATAATAGGAAAATATAATGATTTTGAAGTGTTCCTGACAAAGGCGTGGGAACATCTTTCACCATATCAGCGGATGACCAGGGCATCTTTCTTTTCGAATGAGTATCATCACGGTTTTCTCTATTCCTTTTTACTAAGTGAGGGTTTACCGTTACAACCCCAATTTGTTTAAATAAACTATTTTGAAAGATTAATCATGTAATGGCCTATAGGTACCATTCCCACATTGTGGATAAACCCTATTCTCCCTTTCTTCAATTTATCTCAACGGAACGACCCGATGCAGTCGCATCTCATATTTTTCAGGGTAGAATCGTGTCATGGTAGCTAGCTGTCCCAGGTAGAAGCCATACGCCCCCCTAAATAAAGCAGTTTAAAAAACACAATTCAAAAAATTCAAGTTGGACTTAATTGAAAAATCAGAATAAATAACTTATTCAAAATTCATCGTACTATTAACATAGCACCCACTCATTTCCTGTAACAGGAACTAAGACTACTTATTACCAATTTTATAATTTAATTGATTTGTAAAGTCATAGTATCTTCAAGGGGAAATTGAATGCTAAGTTATGTAATTTCTTAAACAAAATAACACTGAATTTCCGTACGATGCAGAAATTCAGTGGGCACAATTATTTATGGAATAGGTTATACTAGCTATTATTTTGAAAAGAAACTAATCCAGGCAAAAATAGGTTTGGTTATGGTTTTAGTCGAAGGATTAAAAAAGGGGGTAGCATAAATCTTCACCAAGGAAACTAGGCGGCTTTTACAATTGATTGTTATATACACCCTTTGAAATGAGGGGGATTTTTGCACTTCTTTCCTAATGACATTGCAATAATTTTGTTGATGTCAAAAATTATTTCGATGATCCAAAGTCTTTATAATAGTAGTTTTTCAAATTTTCAATTGAACAAAGAGATGTTCACTAATTAGTGAACATCTTCTTTGTTCCATTTTTAGTTAACAAAACAACCAGATGAGAACGCTCTCTAATACGATAATCACTAGCTGTAGTGAAATTTGCTTATTTAGTCAAAATTGGACTTTGATAGCGATCCCGAATACCATTTCCTATTACGATTCCATCTTCCTCGTTCCATGTTACATATACATATTCTCCAAGTTGATATGAATATTCACCCGCATTTTGTGATACCGCTGTTAAACGGGTTCCAATATTGAGCTTTACAATCGTTTGAATGTACAAACCTGCAAAGATAATCTCTTCAATAGTGCCGCCTAATAAAAACTCAGCATTATCATTATCTTTCATCAATTTCAATCTCTCAGGTCGAACAGATAAATACATCGGACCTTCTATATCCTTTTCCTTTCCAAAACGCCCGCCTACTCGGCATCCTTCCAATTCAAATATAGGGTATTCTAAATGGTTATCAACCACACTGACTTCAAAAAGGTTCGTATCCCCAATAAAATCAGCTACAAATTTTGTAAGGGGCCGTTTGTATATTTCCTCAGGAACATCAATTTGCTCAATCCTACCTCTATTCATAACCGCGATACGATCAGACATCGTGAGGGCTTCTTCCTGATCGTGGGTAACATAAATAAAGGTGATTTCTAATTTTTTTTGAAGCTGTTTTAATTCATATTGCATTTCCTTACGTAATTTTAAATCCAGTGCCCCTAACGGCTCATCTAACAATAATACTTTCGGGTTATTTACTAGAGCTCTAGCGACAGCGACGCGCTGCTGTTGGCCACCGCTTAACTGTCGCGGCTTCCGATTTCCAAATTGCTCCAATTGAACGAGTCGCAACGATTCTTTTACTCTTGATTCAATCTCAGATCGAGGGACCTTTTTCATTTTTAACCCATATGCTATATTTTCTATCACAGACATATGTGGAAATAATGCATAGCTTTGAAAGACAGTATTAACATCCCGCTTGTTTGGTGGTACTCCTACAACGGATTGGCCATCTAATAACACTTCCCCACTATCAGGCTCTTCAAATCCTGCAATCATTCTCAGCGTGGTAGTTTTTCCGCATCCACTGGGCCCCAGCAGGGTGAGAAATTCACCACGTGTTACATCAAGATTGATCCTGTCTACAATTAGTTGATTCCCATATGACTTTTCAACATTCTTAATTTTAATGATAGAATCCAAAGTATAACCCCCTATTAATTTTCTGTATTATTAAGTTTCTTCCCGATTCAATCTAGTCACTAAGACAATCATAATGACAGAAAAAACAAAAATGAGCGTAGAAATTGCGTTTACTTCAGGGGTTATCCCCCTTCGCAGCATAGCCCAGAACTGAACTGGGAGCGTTAGTTCACGACCAGTCAAAAAGTAAGTAACCGGAATCTCATCCAGAGATAAAGTAAAAGATAAAAGAGAAGCACTAATAATAGCGGTCTTAAGGTTCGGTAAAACAACGAGAAAGAACGTTTGGATACGCTTAGCTCCCAAATCAAGGGAAGCTTCTTCGATGGACCTATCCATTCTTTTTAACCTTGCATATACTTGCGTCATTACGACAGCAATTAAAAAAGTTCCATGCCCTAAAAAAATGGTTATTAATGAAAGATTCATCCCCAGCAAAACAAACGCGCTCATCATTGCAACCCCCGTAATAATACCGGGTAAAATCATTGGAAGTAGTACGATACGCTCAAAAAAAACTTTTCCAGGGAATTGGAATCGATCAATAGCAAAAGCTGCTGGAATTCCGAGTAATAAACCAATAATTGTTCCAGCAACAGCCACATAAACACTATTAAGGAGTGAATGAAGTAGGGCTAAATCCTGAAAAAGAACAGAGTACCATTTCAACGACCAATGGGTAATCGGAAAGGAATTAATGGCGTTTCCATTAAAGGAGTAGACAACAACCACCAACATAGGTAGATACATAAACATAAAAATTAAAATCGACGAAGTCTTAAGTCCTAATGTAATCCAATCAAATTTTGTTGTTTTTTCCATCTTTCACACTCCCCTGCTTAATTTTCATAACTTGAAAACCTTTTTTCTAATCGATGTGTAATCTCAAGGATGCCTAAGACAAGGAGAAGTGTGATAATTCCAATGGTTGATCCTAAAGGCCAATTGTTTGCCACCCCAAACAAGCTATACACAACATTAGAAATCATCATGCTGCTTGTACCACCAAGGAGCTGCGGTGCAAGAAAGTCGCCCATCGTTAAGACAAAGGCGAAGGTTGCTCCCGCCACGACCCCTGGTAGACTAAGCGGAAAAATGACGCGCAAAAAGGTTTGAAACCGAGTAGCGCCAAGATCCTTAGAAGCTTCCATGAGGTTGCGGGGAATATGCTCAAGAGAGGTATAAACAGACATTAACACCCACGGTGTATAAATATGCGTAAGAGCCAAAATCACTGCATACGGGCTATAAAGAAAAACGGTTAATGGTTTATCAATGATGTGCAAAGCCAGCAGCATGTTATTTAAAATCCCATCTTCCCCGAGTACAATCTTCCAGGCATACGCACGAACCAGGTAGCTTACCCATAGTGGAATAATGACAAGAGTATAAATAAGCTGTTTGTTTTTCTTCACTTTGAAATTAATAAAATAAGCTAACGGATAACTTATTAGGATACTAAATAAGGTCACCCAGCTAGCAATTTTAAGTGACTTTAGTAATGTTCCATAATATAAAGGGTTTGTAAAAAACTTCGTGTAATTACCCAAAGTGAGTTCATGTACAATAGCTCCAAAATCCATCTTCCAAAAGCTATTCATAAACAATACTGCATAAGGAATTAATAGAAATATAGACAACCAAATAATAGGTAGAATTAGCAAAAGCAGCAGCCTTGGATTACGTTTCTTCTTCACTTTTTTTATCGTCTTGAGGGGACGAACTGGTGTTGATATATTATCCATAAGCATTCTCCTTAAGTTTAGGATAAGATTCACCTAGCAGATTACACCGCTAGGTGATTTCTTCTACTGAGCCTTTACTTCGTTCCAAATTTCATTGTATTTATTACGGTCTTTTACTTCTTGCCAAAAATTGATCTTTTTCATATAGTTATCCATATCATCCACATGAATTGCTTTAGCCTCTTCCGGCGTCATTAGCTTTGCTGTTTCTTTATTTGCAACACTATATCCTGTTACTTCAGACACTATTTTTTGTGATTTTTCACTAATTGCATAATCAATGAACTTTTCGGCGAGTTCTTTATTTGGAGAAGAATTTACAACCATTAATCGGTCAATCCATCCTGTAATTCCTTCTTTTGGAATAACCTCTTTGAGATGGCGTCCACTTGCATTCACTGTTTTTGGCGTTAAAGGCCACCCAACAGCGAGCACGACTTCTTTATTTGCGAACAAATCATTCAATTCACCACCCGTTGCCCAATATTTACGAATCTGCGGCTTGACTTCAAGCAGTTTTTTCTTTGCTTCTTGTAATTGTTCATCCGTCATATTGTATATAGCTGAGGGATCGTTTTTATCTAATCCCATCATCTGTCCTACAAGGTAAATATTAGAGATGTCATCCCACAATGATATTTTCCCCTTATATTTTGGATCCCAGAAAACATCCCAACTTTCCGGTGGATTCTTAATTGCATCCGCATCATAAATTAATGAATCTGGACCCCAGACATACGGAATTCCATAAACCTTATCACTTTTTTTGACATCATCCATGTCTTTCAATTTATCTGCTATCTTTGAATAATTTGTAATATTACTTACGTTGATTGGCGCGACTATACCCTGACGTACTAAATAACCAGCCACATCAGATGAAGGAGAGATTACGTCATATACGTTTCCCCCACCGCCTTTAAGTTTAGAAACTAGTTCATCACTAGAACCGAAATATGTGGCTGTGATTTTAACGTCATATTTTTCTTCAAAATCTTTGATTAGCTTAGGGTCAGCGTATCCTTCCCATGTTAAGAGATTTAATGTTTTCCCATCAGATTTCCCTTTGCTTTGGGAAACTGTGGATGAATCATTGCTGCATCCTGTTACTAACATAGAAATACACATTGCGAATAGTAAATATACTATTTTTTTGTTTGATTTCAATTTGGTTCCTCCTTTTGTTTTTCGCAGTTACTTTTACCAATAAATGATTTCCCTATATTTCCTTCCCCCCTGTAAATTATGAAATGAATGTTACTTCTTTCTGTATCTATGCAATAACAATGCCAATAATCTGGATACACAAAAAAACAGCCACTTGTAAACCTTTGTGGCCGTTTTTTTGTGTATTGTTATTTAACAAGGATTCAATATTGCATTTAAAGGGAGAATATACCTGTATTTCCCTCTACAAAAATTCACTTATGCATTCTCAATTGTTTTAAATAGTTGAAGACTTGGTACGATGAATCTTTCTTACAATCGTAGATTGACTTACCCCTAATAAATCAGCAATTTGATATGTGTTGGTTGTAATTGTTTGTGCTTTTTTGATTAATTCGTATTCTAAAAAGTCAATTGCTTCTTTCAAAGGAACGATATCATTCACTACGATGGGCGATTGAGGTTTAGGTATATTTAAGTTTTTAAAAAACATTGGCGAAAGGAAACTCTGATCAATAATTTCACCTTCAGCCACAGCATACATCCATTCCACCATATTACGTAGTTCTCGAATATTACCGGGCCAGTGATATTTAGTTAATAACAAAAGAATATCACTGGAAAATTCCTTTACTGCTCCATTACTTTCATTTAAACGCTCTAATGAAGAGACCAGCATGGGAATAATATCTTCTCTTCTTTCACGCAAAGGTGGTACCGTTACAGGAATTACGTGTATCCGATAGAATAAGTCTTCCCTAAAAAAACCCTGCTCCACGAGTTTTTCTAAATCTTTATTTGTGGCTGTAATAATTCTTACATCAACCTGATTAGGTTCAACTCCTCCTACTTTATAAAAAGTATAGTCCTGCAAAACTTGTAAAAGCTTGGCCTGCATTGTTAATGATAATTCTCCCACTTCATCAAGAAAAAGAGTCCCCCCGTTTGCTTTTTCAAAAAAGCCTTTCTTTCCATTTTTTTTCGTGCCAGTAAAGGCCCCTTCTTCATATCCAAATAACTCACTTTCTATCAAGCTTTCCGGAATAGCTCCACAATTAATCATGATAAAAGGTCCATTCTTTCGCATACTATTTTCATGAATAAATTTTGCTAATTGACTTTTACCCGTTCCTGATTCCCCTTGAAGTAGGATCGTAGACTCCATTTTTGCCGCCCGCTGTAGAAATTTAATTAATTTTATCATTGTGTTACTTCTTATGATTAAAGAACCAGTTACACCGCAAGAGTCATTTTTGCTATCTAAAAGACTCAATCTAGACGCTTTACCCTGAATAAGATGGATATCTGTTATATCTTTTGAAGCGCTTATTACTCTGTAAATTTCACCTTGATCATTATAAATAATACTTGTCTGCACAATCATCTTTTTTTCATTTCGTGTATTTTGAACTAATGTGACACTTTCTCCACTCTCAATAGCTAGAACGGTAGCCGATGGAGAAAAAAGTCCCTCTTCTTCTAATTCACGTACTTGTTTACCAATCAATTCTTCTTGTGAGCATCCATATAACCATTCACATTTTTCATTCACGCGGAGAACTGTACCTTCCCCGTCTGTTACAAATATCCCTTCAAAAGAGGAAGTGAGAATCACCTGCAGTTCTTTAGCTAATAAGTGTTCATTTTCAATTGGCTGCTGTTCAACGTCCAGCGATTTGCGTATTATTAGTCCCATCCCATCGCCAAAACCGGGCATAATATCAATCTTAATCCCGGAATATTCAAAAAAATCTTTAGAAAAATTAAAATTAAAGCGTCTTTTCCAGATTTCTCTAATGTTATTAGGAAAATCGTAAATAGATTTAATAGAACTGCTCTCCTCCCCAAATAATAGAAAGCGGGCGGCCTTATTAATTACAACCACATCCCCTTCTGGATTGAAGAGAACCATTCCGTCATGTATGTGCTGCATCATTCTATTAATAAATTTCCAAGTTAGCATTGAAGGCAGTTTTTCCACCTGCTGTCCCCCTTTAATAAAAGAATGAAAGCCAATGATTCCTTATGTGGGAAAAATCGGCTTTTTTATAATCTATTAAGTTAAAAATTTATTCTATCCCTTAGCTTCAGAAACAAAAGTGTCTTTGGGATTCTTCTTAACCTTCTTTGGACGATAAAGAAAGCTTAATATTACAAATAATCCAAGTAATGTACCTATTATGTTAAACATCATTCCCGGAGGGAAGTTCCCTAGAACATATCCATTTATACTTGGAGCAACCATACTAGCCGTACTGAAATTTAGCATGGCAATAAGCCCTGCCGTAGGCACCATACTCTTTGGTAAAACATCTGCTGCGTAAGCAAGCCCAAGTGCATAAAATGAGCCCACTCCAGCCCCTGCAATCGCAAGTAAACACATCATCATCCATACCGAATGAGATACATAGGGAAATAGAACGAATGAGATACAAGCAACAACAGCACTGGCCGTTAAAATTGGTTTTCTTCCTATACGATCACTTAATATACCGATTGGATATTGTAAAATAAGATTACCAATTACAAATGATGGTAAAATCAATGATATCCACTCTGGTGATACTCCTATACGTAAAGCATAAATTGGGAAACTACCATTGAGAGAAGCTTCATTGTAACCGTATAATAATGGAGGAATAAATGCCAACCACCCATAACGAATTACAGCTGTGTATTTGGCCCCACCACTCGAATCGTCATTATTTGAACTTGGATGCATATTGTTAATTAAGCCCAGCATCAGGAAGGCAATTACACAGCATAGACTTACTACTGCAAAAGGAACCCATAATCCCAACGGAAGTAAATTAATTCCAAGAGGACCAATACTAAAACCTAGACCATATAAAAGTCCATATAGTGATATATAGCGACCCCTCTTCTCCTCTGGGGCTATTTGTGTGATCCAAATTTGACTAGCATAGTGAATCGCAGAATCCCCCATGCCCATGATAAGACGTAAAATAAACCAAATGCTCAGTGAATGAAAAAGCGGAAGAAAAATTGTAGAAATTGTTACTAAAGCAAGTCCAAAGATAATGATCGTACGATACCCGAAACGACGTAAAGGAGTTTCTATCCAAGGTAAAATCAGTAACATTCCAACATATATTGCAGTATTGTTAAAACCATTTACAAGAGTAGAGACACCCCGTTTCTCTAATATAATTGAAAGCATCGGTAGAATAAGCCCCTGAGTGATACCGGCAATAAAAATTAGAAAAACGAGTGTAATAACAGTAAATTTTGTTGAACGCATGAATATCTATCTCTCCTTCTATTTTGAAGTAAAAGGATATACTTTATATAGACTTACCCTATATCCTTAACTAGTTTAATCTCGCTCGAAAAATTTGTTGCCTTCCAAGTAATTTTTAATAAGAATATTACGATAATTGCTCAAGTTTATTGATTGTCTTTTCTGATATTGGTGTATAACAACATATCTTTATATCAAATAAGTTATGAACTTGATAGACGATTTTTTCAAAAGACAAAGTACCAATAACTGGATGATTAATGTTGATAGGTAATTTAAAGTTAAGGTCTAATTCTACATCGTAATCTAGCCACCAACTACTAAATTCCGGACTTGATATGTGCAAATATTCTATCAACTCTTTATACCAATCTTCTGTTGAATAACGATTACAGTCTCTACGGAACAAAGTTAGATTTCTTCGTGCAACCTCTTCCCAGTTTGCACAATAATTACGAATTTCTTTATTTGTAAATAGAAAATTTATTATATTAAATACTTCTAACCCCCCCTCTTGCCTGAAGTCTCCAAATAACGAATCGAAAGTTTGATTGAAACCTACTAAATTCCATTGATAATCTAAAATATAACAAGGATGTGTATGCATATCAGTAATGTTTCTTTGTATATCAAAAATGATATCTTCCCCCGTTTTTTCTAAAATAGGGTTGTCATAATATAGATTTGCTAATTGAAATAAGTAAGATGTCTCTATTTGATTCAGTTTTAATGCTTGAGCAACTCTTTCTAGCACGTCAGGAGACACATTGATTCCCAGCCCACTTTCTAATTGGAGATACCACTTTACACTTATATTAGCCGCTTCAGCAACGTCTTCTTGTGTTAGAGAATGTTTACGTCTTCTATGAGTTACAGGAAGCCCTACGTCTTTAGGGGATAATTTATTACGACGTGAGCGTAAAAAATGTGATAACTCAACTCTTTTGCAATCCATTTCCCACCTAATTCCTCCCATGAATAAAATCCTTATTTTAAAAAATCAAAAATCGATAAAAAACTGGTTCTAGTTGTTATAAGTCAGATTTATTGGCAATTTATAGAGACTACGAAGGAGTTTTCATTTTTTCCACATTAATAAATCGTTTTTTAATGATATGTGTTTAAAACACCTCTTTAACGTTATTAAGCATAAATTTTTGTTAGGTATCTAGATCAATTCATTTTTAATTACTCCTTCCTTTACGTTTCGGAGTGTCATTGCTAGTAATAATAATTATTCAAATAGATTCCCATTTTCATTGGACTATAGCGGTCATTGATAATCACCTCTTATTATGAGTAATTTCTTTTCCCATTAAATGGTTCAAATAATATATAGCAAGATTCATGCCACTTTAAATACATAAAATATTACAAAAAATTAAATTGTTTAAATTTGTGGTTAATCTTACCAAATTAACTCCATACAATAAGCCAATTTGAACATCGCGAACGAATTTATTGGCAGTTATGTTTAAATTACCCTATGAGCAAATGAATAAATTGCCAATATTCGCATAATTTCGATTGTATTTTTTCTTGTAGGACTAAAATGGCAGAAAGTTGGATGGTTTAGGCGCAAAAAAAATAATAAATGAAGAAAAACTCTGTAGAGATTCCTTTCCACAGAGCTTTCTTCAAATCTATAAGCTTTCAACTAATGTTTGGGTGGCAGAGCACCTTCTCTTTGAATAGGTGCATAGAATTTTTTTTCCCTTACACTTGTTCAGATGTTTCCAAGCTTAACTTCATAAATGTTTTGCCGCTTTTTAGTTAGTAAACGATTCCCGTTATACTGATGGCCAAGTTACCTGAAATGATTACCGATAACGTTAAACAAGCCACCCAGATCGCTCTCCCCATTACGCTACATATAAAGCTTGAAAACGAGGCTGATTAATTAGAACATCTAACCAAATATACATCGCCTAGAAAGTCGTGAAGGACCTGTATCAGCAAGACTATGAGGATTTTAAGAATAATTAGGTGACAGTTAAAACAAATATTCAGTTCCTGAACATTAGGGTTCGGGACTAAGAAATTAAATACTTCTGGGACAAGAATTCGGTGATTGTATAGGAGAAGTAACATAAATGAAATGGTGATCCAAATTAATTAAAAAGAGCCTTTACCCTAGCTGTGGAATATTTTCTATTACTCGAACAGTTTAATATATTCTTCTATATATATGATTTTGTCTCGAATTTACCCATCACTCATTAATGCTCTTTTATTGTGTAGTAAAATTATTTTCTTTGTGTTTTTCATTACAATTGATGAACATTTTGTCTAGATTTTAAGAGCTGCATAAAGCCCTGAAATGTTTCATTCCAAGGCTTTATTTCCAACCATCTATATTGTGTACACTCGCTATAATCTGTTTGAATTAGCTAAATACGTGAACACCTCTAGCCATTACTTTTACCTTCCTTTGCTCTTATAACTACCTCTCAGAATACCTCGCCTCCCCCAATATTCTGGGCAAAATGTTATCGAAAAATCTTTTTTCCTTTGCCACCATGCTACATATTGTTCAATAAAATTGAGTAATCGACTTCTTCAATGGAAACCCCTCTTTCTAACCAAGAAACAACATAAAATAACAATTTTAGGAGATAAATAATAACAAAGAAAGATAAATGAAAATAAGAAAAACTAACAGTGAGAATAAACTAGAAACAAATACTATGGAATGGTTAGACGGAATAAAAATGCCCTCTTGGATTTCTCTTCTTTTCCTTGCTTATTGTATAGTAGATAACAGACCAGTTATAAAACCTGCTATACACGCAAAGATTCCAAGAAATATTACTAAAACATTAATATATGAAACGGAGTTGATTTTACTAGTAAAATGCAATGAAGTATTTAAAAATCCAACCCCTGTAATAGATATAGCTGTCCGAATCCATGCTAGATAGATTCTCTCATTAGCTAAATGTTGTTGTGCATATTTCAAACTTTCTTATAAAAAAAGCGATTCTTTTTAAAGAAGAATTGCTTTTATTTCGTATTAAGGTTTACTTGGAGGGTAAATTTATTCATTAATAGATTTTTTACAATTAGTCAAGGTTTTTGCATTAGAATCTTCTTCGATTACTTTTTTCTTAAAAATCAGTTCCTTATCTTTGAAGATTAGTAAGAATACAATAGCAACTATAGCAGCGACCACTGCTGGATAAATCCAAAACATTTGCCATTGCTTTAGTGCATCTTCCCCTTGATCAATAACAGTATGATTAAATATATAGCCTGTTACAGAAGAAGCAAAAAGTAAGCCTAATCCATTAGAAATCGTAAATTTTAAACTTTGGGCTTGAGCTTTTATTTTCAAATTTGCTTTATTGTCAACATATATATCTCCTGCAGTAAAGAAGAAATCCCAGCATATTCCTTGTAGAGCTAATGCAATAACAATCAGGATAATTCCTGAATCCATTGTGGCAAAAGAGAATAACAAAGAACGAAGTACCCATGTTATTGCTCCCCATAAAATAATTCGTTTAAATCCAAATTTCAATAAGAAAAGCGATAATAAAAACATAAATATTACCTCAGTTGCTATTCCAATTTGCATCATGGTTGCAGCATTATTAAATCCTAATGCACTTAAAAATACTGGTACGTAAGCGCTATATGCTGTTTTTGGAATCATTAAAAATATTGTACATACCATAAATACGGTAAAATTTTTATCTTTAAACAAAGATAATGCATCGAGACATAGTAAATCTCTCAATGACAATTTCTTTCCCTTACCAGCTGCTGGTGTTTTAGGAAGAGTAAAACAATACAATCCTAAAACTATTGCTGATATTGCTGCTATTTTATAGGTCATGACACTTCCTGAAAAACCAAGTTGGCCTAGTAAAAAACCTACCATCATAAAGCCAAATGTGCCAAAAACTCTAATCATTGGGAACGTTTTCGCCCCATTAATATGCCTAAAACTAATATTATTTGCAAGTGCAGTAGTAGGATAAAATAGTATACCTACAATAAAAATCAGTAGTAGAAACATATTCGCGTTTTGTGATTCAATTTGAGACGGGATTGTGAATAATACACACGCATTAATTAAATGTAAAATCCCCATTATTTTTTGTGAAGCAATAAATCTATCTGCTACCATACCTATAAAAAGAGGTGATAGGATGGTGGCTACACCTAATAATGCATAGGAAGTTCCAATGATTGATGATAGACCAAAGGTACTTAGTACAAGTCCCATTGTCATATTCCAAGATCCTTGTACAAAATATTGTAAAAACATCATAACTACCAGTCGAGGAACTGTCTTATTTTTCATTTCATTACCTCCTATTTATATTAATTTTATTAGACCATCATAAGCCACTTCGATATTATAAGAATTAAATATTTCCACTAATTCATCGTGAATTAATCCGCTATTATGCGATAAATGCGAAACAATTAATTGACTAGATTTTGTGTGTATACCGTCCTCGATAAATTTCCTTTGTACCTCTAAAACCGTTTCAATACTCATATGACCGTTAGAACGAGAATTACCAGTGTACCCATGTGTACACTCTAAAACCGTTAAATCTATATTCTTTCCCTTTAACCATTCCCAAGTTAATTCCGGGAACCACCCTGAATCATGGCCATAGAATAAAACCTTTCCGTCCTTTTCTATAAAGTAGACAAAACACATTTCCCATTCAGCATGATTTGCTAAAAGCGGTGTAACTTTCGCTCCGTTAATTTCTACTGTTACGAACGGAATAAATCGAGTAAAACTAAAACGTTCTTTACTGTAACCAGGTAAGGCATCTAGACATCCATTGATAGCCCTGTCATTCCCAAATACTTTTAATGGATTTTTTATATTGTGCCCGTATCCTTCCATACGACTAAATAAATCACCTACATTAAAATGATCCGGATGAGTATGTGTGAAGATTAATTCTGTAATTTTTGTTACATCAATGTTATCTCGCATTACTTGATAACTATACTCTGGTGGAAAATCTATTTGTATAGTTTCATCAATAATTACTGCTGACCGGGTTCTTATATTTTTCCCTTTTTCTATCCTACTTTTTTCACAAATCCCACATTTGCAAAATGGATTTGGAATACCTTCAGAAGCTGCTGAACCTAAAAAATGAAGTTTCATAAAAATATCTCCTTTTTACTAACAATGGTGGAGGAACTTCAACAAAATCCCTTCTCATTTTAATTTATGGTAACATCGCTGCTACTCTCGATTATCGTACTTTGATTGCTTTCGTCTACACTGTTTTTCGTCTCAATAGCCCGGCTAATTCTTGCCAGTAGAAAAGTCATTAAGACTGAAAAAATCACGATTCCGTAAAAGCCTGCCCCAATTCCGATTCCAACGCCTCCGGAAAAAAAAATCATTGCCGCAGACGTCAATCCTTTCACCCTTTCACCATCTTTTAAAATAACACCCGCACCAATAAACCCCAGACCCGAAATAATTTGGGCGGTTAATCGCATCGGATCGACCCTTAATACTTGTTCAGGTAAATTGTAATTATTTGCACTATAAATAGAAATAAGTGTAATCAATGTGCATGCAACAGAAGTGTATGTGTATGTTTTTAGACCTGCAGGTTTATTTTTGTGCGAACGATCCCAACCAATAAATAGACCTACTAGTGCACTAACAGTAACTCGTACATACATCTCCCAATTCCCTAATATTTGACTATACTGAACAGAATCCAATATGTATCTCCTCCGCTCCAAAATTAAGTATTTAGAATAGTGTTAAAGAGTCTTTTCCCGCCCCTACAACACCACCTTTTAGTCCCTCTAAAATAATTGATAATACTTAAAGATCTTAAGTAATATTGTACTTTTCTTGAATAAAGAGCTTATTGTAATAATAACCAATTAACAATTTTATCCATTAAATTTCATTAACCCTTTACTAAGCACATCAGTATAGATGTAATTGAAGCTAATGTTTTTTAGGAAAATTCAAATTGTTAACGCTTTCTTAAATAGAATTTTAGCATATTTTTGGAACGTGTCAATATAATAAAATACTCAAAAAGTATAAAAATATCTATTTTACATACTTCTCTTTAACTAACTAAAGTAGTTTAAGAACAAATTTTATTGGAACGTTAAAATATTATCCCTTTTAAATGCTTTAATATTCAGTCACATTTCCATCAAAAAACAAGATTGATAATGGAAAATTCTATTTAAGGTGAATTTAATTTTAAATGACTAAAAAAAAAACCTTTTCAGGTCTAAGTAAATGGTCGTTTATTGCTTTATTTATTGAGTATACTAATAGATGTTTTATGAAACGGCTTCTAATTAAACATAAACTATAAGTTATAAGCATATTCCTAATTCGGTCTTTCATAGCTTGTAGGGTTAGATACCCTAGTTTACCGTCTCTTTTTTCGCTTTATCCACAAATAAATTAGAACATCGTTCCTAGATAAATTCGATAAGATCTGTTCGGATACTTTATCTCAAATAGGACCATAGCTTTTTTAAGATTTCAACTTCCTTCTGTAACCGAGGATTTCCTTCTGTATTACGGCTAATACCTTCAGAGTTAGGAATCTTTCACTAAATCGATAGAGGTTGAATTAATTGATTTGAAAAATTTATAGGCATAAATCAGTCAATATCATAAAGTCGTCAGGAAAGAAGGTTTTTGAATTAGCTCATATAAAGGTCTATATACAGCAAGTATTTGAGTTAGTAGGTCTTATGGACACATTTTAGTCCTTACGTTGTCTTGGAACGTAAGAATACTGGAGAGTAAATATATTAATGAATTCAAGACGACTATTGTAGATTTTTATCACTTCGGATAATTTGTAATAGATTTAAGTAGCAAATATCGATTTTATGTAGATACGATTTATAAATGGGTTAAAGCACATTTCATATCTTGTTGTAATTTTAAAATATTGCCTTTAGACTTCAGCAAACCATAATATTGAAGTAATTCAGGAGGTTCGATAAAAGGATTAATAGAGGTATATTTGTGATATAACCTTTCAAACACCTTGTTGATTGATTTAGCTAAATGTTTTATGATAGTTAACGTTTTAATGAGTCAGTCATCTCTTAGTGCACATACTTTCCCAATCTTATCGCCAGGATTTTTTCATATCAATTGTCATATGTTTCACTCATTCTTACTGACAACTCAATACCTATGAAGTTAGTACCAGTAATTATTTTTTTTTATTTCATTGTTATAATAATATTAATTACAAAGGGGGATTTAACAAAATGCCTACTATAAAAGATATTGCTAAAGCTGCAGGAGTATCACATGGTACTGTATCAAATGTTCTAAACGGCCGAGGAAATGTAAGTGTAGAAAAAATCAAGCTTGTAGAAGATGTAGCAAAAAAAATGGGTTACCAAATAAACGCTCGTGCAAAATCATTAAGAGCAGGTAGTACTAAAACAGTTTCTTTAATATTACCTAATATTTCTTCTGAACAGTATAATAAACTATATGTCGCGATAGAGAATATCTTTTTGAAATATGGATATTCCACTACTTTATATACTACAAATGATCAAAAAGAAAATGAACATTCTATTCTTGAAGAAATTGCTGCTAATCGAGATTGTGCAGTCATAGCTGTTTCCTGTTTAAGTAATGCAAATGAATATTATGAACAATTAAATATTAATCATGAAAATATAATTTTTGTTTATCGCAATTTAAAAAACTCAATAAAATTTGCAAGTTTCGATTTTGAAAGAATAGGAAGGTCAATTGCAAAAAAAATGTATGAAAAGAAATATCAAAAGATAGGGATATTTACTGACTTAATTGAATTTACTTGCTCAAATGATTTTAAAAAGGGATTTATGAGTGAACTTTCAAAACGAAATAAGAAATTAAAGTTTCTAACTATTTCTGCTACTCATTCAACAGCCTATAAGGATGCTTTTGACTTCTTTGCTGAAGATTTATTAGATGTTATTGTCACTACTGATATTGAAAAGGCTCGATATATAAAGAATGCTCACTTTCTAGGCAATACGGGTAAAAGTCCAGAAATATATAGTTTATCCGATTCAGACTTTCTTATTGAAGATTTAATTTACAAATATCATATGAATTATCAATTACTCGGAAAAGAAATTGCGGAGACTATTATTAAAAATGAATCAAATGAAGAGAAAGATTATTCACCAATTATTGTTGAGAATAAAGGTTTTTTATTTGATATCAAAAAAATAAATAATCAATATTCGGAAAAAACACTTAATATTCTTACTATACCTAGTCCTACAACTGATGCTTTAAAAAAAATAATACCTCACTTTAAAAAAACAACAGGAATTGAAATTCGATTAGCTGTTTATTCTTTTGAAGAAATTTATGACATTTTATCAGATCTTGAAAATCACAAACATTATGATATTATTAGAGTCGATATGGCGGGCTTATCATGGTTTGCAAAAAAAACACTAAAGCCTTTAAATTCTTTAAACACAGAGATAAATGATTTACTATCAAATTATCCAAAGGACCTAATTGATAGATATTCTCTTGTTAATGGCATAACATATGCAATACCATTTGATCCTAGTATACAAATGCTTTTTTATAGAAAAGATATTTTTGAAGACACAAAAGTTCGAAGAATGTTTTATGAAAAATATAAACGTGAATTAAAAACGCCCTCAACTTTCAATGAGTTTAATCTCATATCGGAATTCTTTTCTCAATCAAAAAATCCAGAATCTCCATTATCACACGGATCATGTATTACAACAGGAAATACAGAGATTATAGCGTCAGAGTTTTTATTACGCTATTATGCTGCAGGTGGACGACTAGTTCAAAATAACAATACACTATCACTAACTAAAGAAATAGCAAGTAAAGCTTTACAAAATTATATGGATAATTTAATTATAGCTAAAAATTTATCAGCTAAATGGTGGGACGAGTCTATTTCTCTATTTT
This sequence comes from Bacillus sp. ISL-4, assembly GCF_018613275.1. Lineage (NCBI taxonomy): Bacteria > Bacillati > Bacillota > Bacilli > Caryophanales > Bacillaceae > Bacillus > Bacillus sp. ISL-4. The sequence continues at coordinate 4,468 of NZ_JAGGQN010000036.1, read as the reverse complement.
CAAAAGGTGATATTGCTATGATAATTGTTTATATGAATCTTTTTTCAACTATAGCACATAGTGCGATTTCTCCATTAATTGGCTTCTCATCAGTACCAGGTGATAAACCATTACTAGGAGGGGGATCACTAGGAGTCTCTAAGTTTTGTCAAAAAGACAAAGAAGTTACAGAATTTTTCAAATGGGTGTATACTAATGAAATCGCTGAGCAGATTACTTTATTAGGCGGTACCTCTGTAAATGATTTTGTATATAGCAATCAAAGTATAATGACACAGTATCCTTGGTTAAATTTTGCAAATGAAATGGATTATAAAGGTTTAAGAGAATCTTCCTTTAAATCCGGTCAAAATTTTAATTTAAGAAAAGTTGAAAAAATTATTGGATTAGGCATCAAAAATGCTATTAACAATATTATGAAAAGAGAAGAAGCAATTGATTATATAAATTTGAGGTTGTCTGATAATGAACTTTTTGAACCTTAAAGAGATAACCCCGTTCTAATGCAAAAGTACTCTAGAACCAACCATCATTTCTTTCGAATTCAAAATCAACAAGCACAGTCAAATAATTTATAGAAGAGTTTTTGATTTTAGTCAGAGTTCACCTACGATTATTATCCTATGTAAATCTATACACAAAAACAGCCGATTGAATTTCGAAAAAAAGCTGTTTTTGTGTATGGATTTTGGTCCTATTTTAGATTAGACCGATTTTTTTATACTTGTATTTAATTTAGTCTTTTTGTTTTCTTATAATCTAATTTTCTTTTCTTCACCAAAAGATACAATTAATAAGGATATAACACCTAAGAACAATGAGACATAAAAGACGATAAAAGTATCGCTCCAACCGTGTAGTGTCAAACCAGCAACTGTTAAGCCACTTGTGGTAGGATCTGCAATTTTAGCCAATCCAACTTTTGCTATTGAATCTCCAAACAAATATCCAAATGTTCCACTTAATCCATTTGTAACTGTTGTTGCTTTTTTGGGAGCGAAACCTACAATCGATACAGCAATTAGAAGCTGGGGTCCAAATATTAACACACCTAAAACAAAAAGAGAAACATTAACCATCAGTTCACTTGTGGCATAACGGTAGCCTAGTACAGCAAAGGCAGTTAGAGCTAAACAAAAAACTGCTACTAAAGCTCGACGACCTTTTAATAAATCAGAGATATAACCCCAAAGTAAACTACCTACAAGAGCCCCTATTTCAAAGTAAAATATTGTATTTACAGCGCTCTCTGGACTGAAATGTAAATGCTCAGTTACATATAATGGAGCCCAATTATCGATACCTATGCGAACAATGTATACAAATACATTAGCCACACATAAAGTCCAAATCCATGGATTTTTCAAAACATATTTTGCAAAAATTTCTCGTTTTGACATTGATTCAGACTCAATATTTTCTTTTTCAATAGGCTCACCAAAAATTTCTTCACTACGATTCCATCCCAATTCTTCAGGATCATCTTTACCAAAAAATAAACCGACAATACCAATAATCAATGCTATGATTGCTGGAAAAATAAACATGCCTACTACATGTCCATTAAAAAATACATTAGCTCCCCATAAAGCTATGACTCCTGCAATTGCTCCCCCAATATTGTGTGAAGTATTCCAAAAACCAAGAAAACTTCCTCTTTTTTTTAGTGGCGTCCATCGAGTAATGGTTGAATATGAAGCAGGTCCTCCAGTAGATTGAAATAAACCACTTACTCCCCACAAAACCATAATCAACCCAATTGGTAAACCTCCTGCACTCATTGATAAACCAATACCTAAAACCATAATAGCTGATAAAATTAAAAGAAAAGAAATAATTCTTTTAGTATTTCTACCATCAATAAAATAACCTAATAAAGTTTTTCCAATACCATAGGTTATGGAAAAAACCAAACCAATGTATCCTAATTCGCTTGTTGAAAAACCTAATTGTGATTTTAATAAAGGTTGAGCAGCCTTAAAATTATTCCGTATTAGATACATTGCCATATAGGAAAAAAAAACAACTAAGAACGCTTTCAAAAACTGTTTCAACCAATTTTTGCGTTGAAATTCAATAGATATATTAGAATCTTTAATTCTATCAATACTAAAAAAACTCAAAAAAACTACCTCCCCTACCTGTTCCCTTCACAAAAATAAACGGGAAGTGGCTTGGAACATGTCTGTACGCCCGCTAATTCGAACTTGTAAGAAGCCTTGGGTCTCCTAAAATTCTAATTCAGTTTTGGTTCACTTTTCAAAATATTGCAAATAATCTTTTCGTATTTCTACTTTCTGTTGATTTGTTTTATCCTTGAAGTCATATAGCACATCTTCCCAGTCTCCATACATCGGATTTGGAAAAATAATAAATTTACTACCAAATTTGTCTTTCTCATCATTCACTATTTTATTTCTTTCCTCTAGAGACTTCCCCTTGAAACCAGGAAAATCTGATAAATTATCACCGAAGAACAACAAAATGTCATGTGACTGATCAACCCGTTGAACTCGGGATTCCTTTCCTTCTTTATTCGGTTCACTCAGTAATACATGTTCCTTAGTTGCTTGTGGAGCTCCAATCATCTTTAGATTTTTAATCGTATGGTCTAGTCGATTAGGTTTACGGTTAGAAATATAGTAAATCTTCACTCCTATTTTATTTGCATAATTTAGGAAATCCACTGCTCCTGGAAGTGCTTTTGCACTCGCGTTCTTTACCCATTCATCCCTTTTATAGGGGTATCCCTTTCCTGTTTTAACCACTAACGAGTGCCATGGGCTGTTATCCACCACTGTTTCATCCAAATCAAGTACGATAGCTGGATTTTGGCTTGTCTCTTTCTCCATAGCCTCATCAAGTTTCAATTTACCGAGGCTATACCCTTGGTAGTACAACGCTTCTGCTTCCCCTGAGTTCTGATACCATAAATCAGCCATGACAGATTCTTCTCCATACCCTTCTTCGTTTATTTCCTTTTGAGGTGCGGGCTGCGCTTTTGTTTCGGATTGGCTACTGCATGCGGTTAATGAAAAGAACACCATCCAAACTGTACTCATACCTATGAACTTTTTCTTTTTTTTCATAACTTACCTCCAAATATTTAATTTTTTTATTTAAGCTTACATGAACAGAATGATTTCTATTCGAAGATACATTTTGATATCACTTATCCGTCTTTTTCTCCAGTACAACATTTTGGGGATAAACTTCCGATGAACTTTCAGAGATTAAATCCAAATAAATTAAGAATTGATTTGTAATGATCAAGTCAGATGTCCAACGAGTTAAGACTTGATATACCTGAATATTCACTCTATTTACCCCGAGCTCTCCCTAAATGAATCTAATGTTCTACTGAAGATGTTGAGAAATACCAAGTAAACTATTCTATTCTGATTTACTATAATGATAAATAAACTTCCATCAGTATATGAGCATGATTTTAAGCAATCTTCATTTTCCAAGTTAAAGCGAAGAAAAATGGAGCGAGTATCCAAAATACAAGAATATGAGTAAGACCTCCCCCCTCATACTGATTAACAATATAGCCTATCTCCGCTATCACGAATGTTGCTCCAATAAGATAGACAATTAATCCCGAAGCGGTTCGCATAGCCTTTTGGGTACCAAAGCCAGAACTAGAAGTCATATTAACAACCGGTCCATAAATAAAGAAGTTAATTGCAACTAAGCAATATAGCCAACTAAAAATTTATGTTGATCTAATAGTTAAGTAGACAATTATTTTCCTAGCATGAAGTTTACACTTGTTAGTGCAGGCTGTTAACGGAACACTCTGTCTAAAATCTAACCGCATAGTAATGTAGCTTAAATTCCTTCATACTTGTATAAGAAATGAGCCCTTTAGTTATCTTTTATGAATATAAGTGAAAGTGAAGACATTCCACCTCCCAATTACCGAATTATTAGAAAGCAAAAATAGAGTTCAATGTGTCGTCTCCTTTCCAAATTTAGATACCTATTCCCCCCTTTTCAACACATTTAATTCTAAAAATAATGGCTCAATGCTAAACAGAAAGCTACAGTAATGGCATTCGTTTCTTGATTAAAGTATTTATTGGAGCAATAATCCAGTAATAATTAATTCTATGTTCATAAGCATGGATCCCTATGTTGACTATTCAGAACCTTATCAGTTAAGTACTAAAAACATCCATCATAGAAATAATTAATTTATACTTTTTACAGCGAAACACCATATTGTTAACGCTTTCTTAAATAGAATTTTAACATTCTTTTGGAACGTGTCAATAATAAAATGGATAATAATGTTTTAAATACTTATTTTTGTAATTAAAAACATGCATTATAATCATATAAACGTTTGGTACGTTCAAAATTAAAGTTGAATGGATGATGCTCTTATTTTGGATGGATGTCACATGGAACATAAATTAAATACTAGAAATGCAGACGTTAAAACTATCCTGCCCCTTTCGTA
>NZ_JAGGQN010000035.1:0-150158 GCF_018613275.1 Bacillus sp. ISL-4 | reverse complement strand
CTACTCGATTATTTCATAATAAAGGGGATGCCGCTTCTGCGACATCCCCTAAAAAAATTAATTTTGGGCCGACCATTCCTCTACATCCCATACTTTGGTTACCCAATCTTCATAGAAATCAGGTTCATGGCATACGAGGACAATCGTTCCTTTATACTCTTTCAATGCACGTTTCAGTTCTTCTTTTGCAACTACATCCAAATGGTTCGTCGGTTCATCGAATAACAGCCAATTGCTTTCGGTAAGCATGAGTTTACATAGGCGCACTTTTGCTTGCTCCCCACCGCTTAAATGGCTCATCGGACGTGTAATGTGCTCGTTTTTCAAACCGACACGGGCAAGGATCGCACGTACCTGCGGTTGGTCCAGATGCGGGAATGCATTCCATACTTCATCGATCGGCGTCGTATCGCCTGCTTTCACTTCCTGTTCAAAATAAGAAGAAAAAAGGAAGTCCCCAAGTGATCTTTTACCGCCTAGAGGATCGATTTTACCCAAAATCGTTTTTAAAAGAGTGGATTTACCAACCCCATTACAGCCGACCACAGCAATTTTTTCTCCTCGTTCGATGGTCATGGATAGCTTCGGAAGCAATGGGCGGTCATATCCGATTTCCAGATCTTCACCTTCAAAGACATAACGGCTGCTCGCACGTGATTCTTTAAAGTCGAAGGTCGGTTTCATTGCAGTTTCTGGACGATCGATACGTTCCATGCGATTCAATTGCTTTTGACGGCTCTTTGCCCGGCCGGTCGTTGAATAGCGGGCTTTATTTTTTGCAATGAAATCTTCCTGCTTTTTAATGAATTCGCGCTGTTTTTCATATGCGTTAATATGTTGGTTTTTATTCAATTCAGCCAGCTCAAGGAATTTTTCATAAGTTGCCGTGTAACGGGTCAGTTTAGAAAATTCAAGATGGAAGATGACGTCGACGACGCCGTTCATGAACTCGGTATCATGCGAAATCAATAGAAATGCATGTGGATATTCCTTTAAGTAGCTGCTCAGCCAGCGGATATGCTCCACATCCAAGTAGTTGGTTGGCTCGTCGAGCAGCAGGACTTCCGGTTGCTCCAATAGTAACTTCGCCAATAAAACCTTTGTCCGTTGTCCGCCGCTTAGGGCAGAGACATCACGGTCCAATCCGATTGCATCCAACCCTAAACCGCGTGCCGCTTCTTCAATTTTAATATCGAGATTGTAAAAACCGCCGGCTTCCAGCTTGTCCTGGATTTCACCCATTTGTTCCAAGAGCTCTTCAAGTTCTTCCGGTGTGGCCGTACCCATTTTTTCTGTAACTTCATTCAGTGCTTTTTCCTGCTCGAATAAAGGTAAGTATGCATCCCTTAAGACGTCGCGAATCGATTTACCTTTAGAAAGTATCGTATGTTGATCAAGATAGCCATATTCGACACCAGGTGTCCATTCCACCCGGCCATCATCATGGATGAGTTGTCCTGTAATGATATTCATCATCGTTGACTTCCCGACACCATTCGCCCCTACCAGGCCTACATGTTCACCGGCCATCAGGCGGAAGGATACATCCTTGAATAAGGTACGGTCGCCAAAGCTGTGTGCTAATTTATCTATAGAAAGTAAGCTCATTTTATATTGAACCTCCCAATTAATTTGAAAAAATCCCTACGTTTCATCATACTAAAATCTGCACGGGATTGCTATCTAATCTATTAATTTACATATATGTGGGTGCGGGGAGCCCTGTTTGATCTGTTTTAATGCCATGCTGTGCATCGCCCTGTCATAAATTATATGAGATAATAGAGGAACCAGTTTAAAAGCGAAAGGATGTTATTATGAGTAAAACAGTCGTACTGGCCGAGAAACCTTCGGTCGGAAGAGATATAGCTAAAGTGCTGAATTGCGGGAAAAAGGGTAATGGCTTTTTTGAAGGCGAACAGTATATCGTCACTTGGGCACTAGGTCATTTGGTCACCCATGCAGATCCGGAATCTTATGATGAAAAATATAAAACGTGGCGCCTTGAGGACCTGCCCATGTTGCCGCCTACTTTGAAGTTGGTCGTCATCAAACAATCAGGCAAACAATTTCAATCGGTTAAAACACAATTGAACCGCAATGATGTCAAGGATGTCATCATTGCAACGGATGCAGGCCGTGAAGGGGAACTTGTTGCACGCTGGATTCTCGAAAAAGCGAATGTGAAGAAGCCGGTCAAACGGCTTTGGATTTCCTCTGTAACGGATAAAGCGATCAAAGATGGATTTAAAAACCTGAAGGATGGCAAGGAGTATGAAAACCTATTTGCCTCTGCTGTAGCAAGGGCGGAAGCGGACTGGATCGTTGGGATGAACGCGACACGTGCCCTAACAACCAAGCACAATGCTCAGTTATCCTGCGGGAGGGTTCAAACGCCGACACTTGCGATGATTGCAAAAAAAGAAGAAGAAATAAAACAATTCCAGCCTAGGAAATATTATGGAGTTTCGGCAATAGCAGAACCTGATTTGCGCCTGATATGGCAAGATGCTCAATCAAAAGATATCCGCACATTTGATAAAAACAAGGCAGAACAGGTTCTTGCAGCTGTTAAGGGGAAAAGTGCAGAAGTGGTTGAAGTTAACAAGTCCCATAAGAAAAGTTTTGCCCCCTCTTTATATGATTTAACAGAACTTCAACGGGACGCCAATAAGAAATTCGGCTATTCGGCGAAAGAGACGCTATCGATCATGCAGCGCTTATATGAAAGCCATAAAGTCTTGACTTATCCAAGGACGGATTCACGCTTTTTATCAACGGATTTGGTTGATACGCTAAAAGAAAGATTACAAGCTGTAAGCATTAAACCATATGCCCAGTATGCATCGAGGATCCTGCGCAGCCCGATTAAGGTCAATAAATCGTTCGTGGATGATAGCAAGGTTTCTGATCACCATGCAATCATCCCCACTGAGCAAACACCGCTGCCGGGAAAACTGAGCGACAAGGAATCGAAAATCTATGATTTGGTCGTTAAAAGGTTCCTTGCTGTATTGATGCCGCCTTTTGAATATGAACAAACGACCATCACCGCAAAAATGGGGCAGGAGACGTTCATGGCAAAAGGGAAGGTCGTCCTGAAGTCAGGTTGGAAGGAAGTTTATGATCACCAATTCGATGAGGAAGAAGCTAAAGATGGCCTTGCAGAGCAACTGCTTCCGAATGTTCTAAAAGGTGACAGTTTAACCATTTCGACCGTGAAACAAACAGAGGGTGAAACGAAACCGCCAGAACCATTCAATGAAGGGTCGCTTCTTTCGGCAATGGAGAATCCTGCTCGTTTCATGGCAGGGGAAAGCAAAGAGCTCATCAAAACCTTGGGTGAAACTGGCGGGATTGGAACTGTTGCAACGCGTGCTGACGTTATTGAAAAGCTGTTCAATAGCTTCCTGATCGAGAAGAGGGGAAAGGGCCTTCATGTTACCTCGAAAGGAAAACAACTTCTTCAATTGGCGCCTGAAGACTTGCGATCACCAGCTTTGACAGCTCAATGGGAGCAAAAGTTAACCGCGATTGCAAAAGGAAAGCTGCCAAAACAGACTTTTATCGGAGATATGCGCACCTACGCCAAAAATATTGTCCATGAAATTAAAAATAGTGACCAAAAATTCAAGCATGATAACGTGTCAGGAACGAAATGTCCTGATTGCGGCAAGCTGATGCTTGAAGTGAATAGTAAAAAGGGAAAAATGCTTGTCTGCCAAGATCGTGAATGTGGCCACAAAAAAGGTGTTTCACGTGTAACAAATGCCAGATGCCCACAATGTCACAAAAAGATGGAAATGCGCGGTCAAGGAGAAGCACAGACATTCACCTGTAAATGCGGTTTTCACGAAAAACTTTCTTCTTACAATAAACGAAGAGGGCAAAATAAAAATCAAAAAGTATCCAAGAATGAAGTCTCCAATTATATGAAAAAGCAAAATAAAGAAGAGCCGATCAATACTGCATTGGCGGATGCCTTGGCAAAACTGAAATTCGATAAATAAAAGAAAAGAGTCCTTCACATTTAGCTCCATGGTGAAAGGGCTCTTTTTGGTTATTTGAAGTGTCGAAATCCATATAAAAGAAAAAGACGGCAGAAAGGGATGGAGCGAGTGCTCCATCCCTTTCCATATATCTGCTTCTGTTAAATTTCATTCAGTACGGTGCCATGTAATTCATATTCAAGTGTTTTGTCAGTGTGTGTGTGTTTATCCGAATCTACTCGTGTGAGTGTACTGAATGGCTTCTGATCACCCGGACTGAAAATTGCTTCATCATTCTCTGGATTCCATAGGCTGTAAATACTCATGATCGTATCCTCCTCCTTTGGATGAGAAGACTAGTAATTCCCATAATTGATTATCATCTAACGCTTCAATTGACTCTAACGCTGATCACCGGGACTAAACACCGCTGCGTCATTCTCTTTGTTCCATTGGCTTCTGATTGTACTCATCATGCACATCATCTCCTTTGGTGAGAATGTCTTACAGTATTTATATACCCGGATGGGACAGGTTAAAACATATATTTTTAAAAAAACATGACTTTATCCAGAAATCCATGTAATAAATCAAACTTCCTTTTACTATTAAACAGCTTGAATTGTATTGTTCGTTTTTGTGCGGGGATGTTCTTATGTTTGACAGTTTAACAAACCCGGTCAGTTGGAGCATGCCACGTTTTCGTTGCCCCTGGTGGACTGACTTATAAAGTAACATTCTACTTCAATGAATGTAAAAGTGAGTGGGCTTCGTACCTAGGCAACATACATTTTTTGTAAGGGGACCCTGGTTGATAAGTTGGGAAAAATCGGTACTAGTGAAAAATAAAGAACCATTTTCACTATATTGACAAATCATTATTGTAAAGTGATATAATTTTAAATTGTATGCATGACGAAAAGTAGGAGATAGAATCAAATGAATCAACCATTAATTAATATTGAGAGTAAATTCAGACCCGAGATAGAAGGGCTACGCGTTGTTGCCGCACTGCTGGTAGCGGTATATCATATATGGTTAAATCGTGTTTCTGGTGGGGTTGATGTTTTCTTTGTAATTTCAGGTTTTCTGATTACCACTTCAATTGTTTCCACAATTAATCGTACAGGGGAATATCGTTTTCGGCCATATGTCACAAAGTTGATGAAAAGATTACTTCCTTCTGTATTTTTTATTCTTGCAATTGTTCTGGTTTTAAGTTGGTTTTTATTACCTAAATCAATTTTAGATAAAACTATACATGAAGTATTCGCCTCAATGTTTTTCTACCAAAACTGGCAATTGGCTTTTTCGAGCACGGATTATTTAGATTCCAGCCAAATGAAAACGCCTGTTGAACACTTTTGGGCTTTGTCTATACAAGGACAATTTTATATAATCTGGTTTTTGGTATTCACTTTAATTTTATTTTTGATAAAAAAATATAAATTAACTAAAGTTAAAACATTAATCAATACTATATTAGGAATATTATTTGTTTCTTCTTTTATATATTCAATATATTTAACCTCTGTCAATCAGCCATGGGCTTATTTCATTACGATGACACGTGTGTGGGAATTTGCTTTAGGCAGTTTGCTCTGTATCAATTTATCATCAATCAAGGTAAATAAATATATTGCTACAGTGATAGGTTGGCTCGGATTAATCGGATTAATTTTAACTGGAATAGTATTCAATGTATCTGAAATGTTTCCAGGGTATATTGCCTTATGGCCAATGACCTGCGCATTATTCATTGTTTTGTCTGGTACACGCGATACGAAATATGGTGTCAAACGCTTTTTAGGTTCCCCGGTAATGGTGAAGCTAGGTGGAATTGCATTTGGAATCTATTTGTGGCATTGGGTATTATTGGAGTTCTATCGTTATAATGTTCAGGAAACTCCAGGATTCATCGTCGGAACTCTTATTATCATTTCATCAATTGCCCTTTCGTTTTTAATGACTCGATATATAGAAGAACCAATCCGAAGCTCAAAGGACAATAAATTCTCATCCAAGAGAATCGGGATAATGGGCAGTGTAAATGTACTCCTGATTGCATCTCTTTTAATAGGAGTATATATAGATCAAAATAAGCTGGAAAATAATATAAACGATAAAAATTATCCAGGAGCTTTAGCTGTAAAAAACCCTGACGATATACCTGATCAAGAACCAATTCCATCATATTCTGAAGTCTTTGATGATTTACCACAAGCGCATTTGGACGGAAGTAACCAAGGGTTAAAGGAAAGTGACTTGAAAATTGGGGAATATGGCGAAACTGAAAATTACGATGCTACAATTGCCTTGATCGGCAGTTCCCATTCAGAGCATTGGTTAGGTGCCATTTTAGAAGCAACAAAAGATGATAATTATCGTGTATTGAATATGACTCGTTCAGGTACACGTTTTTCAACAGGTTATGCGGATGATGATTTGAAGGGTATCTGGGTCAATAATGTTCTCGATTATCTAAAGGATGCAGATGTAGATCTTGTCATTTCTCATGCCACAGCTTCTGATACGCCTAATAATAAAATACAACAACAAATGGTTGATCAGCTGCAGTATGTTAAAGATGAATATGGTATTGAAGGGTTAGCGGTTCGTGATGATCCAAGATATAGTTTTAATGTACTGGAATCATTAGAAACAGATGGACTAGAAGAAACTACAAAAAAAATGAATTCAGTAGATAATCAGAAAGACGAAAGCTTTTGGAGACAATTTGAAAAAGAGAATAAATCCTTGCATAAAATTGACTTAACAGATTACTTTAAAGTAAACGGTAAATTTCAGCCCATTATTGGTAATGTTATAATTTACCGTGACAATAGACATTTAACGAATACTTATTCGGAAAGTTTCGGACCTATTTTTGAAGAAAAAATCAACGAGATAGGCTTAGTTGAAAAGTAAGGATAGTTAAAGGGTAATTTGTTTCAAGTATAATATTGGTTTGGTTATCTCGATATATAAAAAATCTGAGTTCTGTGTTTTACAGGGCTCGGATTTTTTTATATCTATAGGGATTGATGAAGTAGTGGTTAACTTTGTCCAACCGCCACATAAATCACAGAAAAAACCCTGTTACTACACGGAAGAACCGCGTTGTAACAGGGTTTTTAATTAGCGTCCCAGATAGGAGTCGAACCTACGACTACAGCTTAGGAGGCACTGTTTATTACAGTTTCCTTAACAGTAGGTATGGACTGTTTATAAAAGCTATTATAACGGCAATTTCCATGCTTTTACCGTATACCATGTGTAAATACTATATAAAAGTGTCTGACGTTTCCGAAACAAAGTTTCCGACTTTTAGTATATACTGTTTATTCACTTTAATTCAAGGTATTTTAACGCTAAAAATACCCTTTAACCATATTCAAGCATCTCCTTAATGTTGTTTTTTCTTAAATAAACATAGTTTCAAAATAAAAAGAGAATCTTTTAATCTTAAGATTCTCTTTAAATAATCATCACATAATTAACCCTAGTAAATTGTTGCTGGCGTTTAGACGTAAGACGCGGTTTAGGGCTTACCTCAATACCGATTCTTGTTGAGTTGATTTCAAGTACATCCTATGGAAAATTAACGAAAGTCATACCGGTATTTTAACGTTAATTTATTGACTAAAAATAAAATTCATTACAATAAACTAAATGTCCGTCTAACTTTAAAGGAACTTGCGGATAACCTTGCTTCCCAAGAAGTTGCTTATTGAACAAATGGGGCATGTTAGTTGAAGAAGGAATGAGACTTCGCTTAATTTACCTGTTTAACCAAAACCACCACCGTCATTAAGCATCAGAAAGTTGTAAATCGGAAAAAGCCACAACATTTAGGTTGGGGCTCTTCTTGCTCCTATTTACTGACTTTGGCAGCTAGTTGGCGATTTTTGTGACTACTAATGAGGGATACCTATATGTTACATTGGCAGATGCAGTAATAACTCTAATACTTAGCCTATCGTTTGCGGATAATCGAAGTTGTATTGTTCTTCCTATCGTGTTTCTAGTTTCAACTTGCGATGGTTGCCCGCCTGGACCGCCTGTAATTCGATTAAAGGATTCAAAAGTACTTTCAAGAACTGGGGTTGTGTCATTGATGAATAACCTGAACTGCACTTCGGTATTAAACGTTAAGTTAGAAGCATTAATTAGTCTAGCTGTTAAATCCATGCTAATCTCATATACCCCAGCAGTCAGAACCTCAATATCAGTATAAGGTCCAAGACCAGGAGGAAAAGGAGCTGTTCCTAATAACGGCCCAGGAGTTGTGAAAACAACCTTCTGCCCCAAAGTAGGGGGATTTACCGTAGACACTGTGACAAAATTTCCAGACGGATCGTACAATGATCCATAAGCCAAAGCACCCCCTGGTCCTGGAGGTCCAGTTTCTCCCTGAGGTCCTGGAGGTCCTGGAAGTCCTTGAAATCCTTGAGGTCCTTGAGGTCCTCGAGGACCTTGTTCACAATCCTTACATTTTTTATGATCGTTTTTATTAAGGAAATGCTCGTTTTTATTAAGGAAATCATCGTTATTACACTTATAGGTCGTGTCAACAAATCTACGACCTTGAATTGGCTTTTCTATTTTACTCACCCTTTTTCCTCATTGTTCACTTTCCGAAAAGTCGAGCAATGAAGTTTTTTTTCTGTTTTTTCCGCTTCTCTTTCTGCTTTAATAGTTTCTCTTTCCTCTTTAGCAGAGGATACAAGGGGTCCTATACGTTTTACAGTAAGTGACGGAGATCTATAAGAAACACTTCCACTCACATTTTGAATAAACACAAACACGTTTTCTCCTGCATTTAACTCCACTTGGACGTCTTACCTATAGTGTTAAACCATGAAGGTTCTCCAGTTTGGCATGTCAATCCTGTTACGATTTCGAAAGAGGAACCTGGAATGGGCCCTATGACACTTCAGTTAATCGTGAATAAGGCAGTTTCAAGTTCATTAGTAATAACAACAAGGTCGGCACTTATTTCATAGACACCACTAAGAGAGACAGTGATCTCATTTGTTTCCGGATTCGGTATTGTATTTAAACTAAATCCTGGGAAATCAAAATCTATACGGACACGATCCTGCCCTGTTATAGTGCCTTCCCCATATAACGAGCCAAAAGCTGGAGTGACACCAGGTCCTGGAAATCCTTGAAATCCTTGAGGTACCAGAAGGTTTTTAGGAGGTTAAAAAAACACCCCCTTTCATCAGTATTAGTACTAATATATTCAGTTTGGGATGAAAGGTTTGTACTACATAAAAAAAGGCTTTTCCCCCCCCTCTATTCGGTGGGTAAGTTCCATATGTATTTAGCTAACTAAATTGGGGTAACTCCCTGCTTATTTTTTTGCCCTTCTCCTGGCGAGTTATGGCCACCCACCGCAAAAATTTTTAGAGAGAAAACGGAATAAATGGAAACATCGAAATTCCTAACCACCCCTTCTCCTATTCATTGATTCTCATTCCAGTATCCAGCAAAAGGAGAACAAGGATTTTATCACGCCATTCACCATAATTACGTTCATTAAAGTAATTCAAAATCATAGTTACTTCTTCAGCATCCAGTTTAAGATTCTTGATATTCTTCATTGAGTTATCAGGCGTTATTCCTTCTTTAAACCAGAATTTACACATTATTCGTAACGTACGTAACCTTATATTTATTGTGTTTACTGATAAAGTAGTGGTTTTCTCACGCTGTTCATTGCCTTCATAAGCCTTCTTATTTTTTGAAAAAGTGATATATTCTCTTATTAAAGAAGGGGATAGATCGCTAACGTAATTAAAAGACGGATGATAAACAGATAAGTATTCCGTTAAATACCTAATGTGTCGTACATATTCGCCTAATGTTCGCTGTCGGACACCATCAGCAACTTTTGCACGTAGAAAAATATCTAAGGCTTCTTGCAGTGTGTATTCAATCGTGAAACTTTCCGTAGTCTTACTGATCAATTTCCGTTCCTTTAACGCTGTTCCCCGCTGTTTAATAACGTGTTTTTTCATGAAAAAAAGCACCTCCAGACATAGAAAAGTAATAGTGAAATGGAATATCACTGTTTCCTACGTACAGAAGTGCTTTTATCCTACATACAATTTACGGCTTTTACGGTCATACCAACAGAAAAAACCCTGCTACAACACGTGGAAACCGTATTATAACAGGGTTTATAAACTCTAGCGTCCCAGATAGGAGTCGAACCTACGACCTACAGCTTAGGAGGCTGTCGCTCTATCCTGCTGAGCTACTGGGACATATAAATAAGTCGACGACTTATTTATTATATTTCTTATAGGCAAACTTTTCAAGCTTATAGCACATACTTATGAAAAAAATCTTCATAAATGCTCGGCAGGTCACTAAGTTCACGTGTTTTCCTATTAATTCATTAAATGGAATACTTTATTGTTCACTAGTTTTCTGGTACTATTATGCTAGAAAAAATTAGGGGAATGATAGTGAAAAGATATAGAGTTTTATGGATGGTGGCATTGCTGGGGATTTTGATTTTACCTGGATGTTCACAAGGGATTTTAGAGGGTTTAGGCATAAAGACGGCTGCACCGATTGCGGAAGATGACATTGAAGTGGTCGAAGCGGCTGAGAATGGGGCAGGGCAGGATTTGAAAGGCCAAATTGATACGGGAGACTGGATAACGGCCGGGTCCGCGGTCCAGCTTCCAATCTTGATGTATCACAGCATTTCTGAAGGTAATGGCCTTCGGGTTCCAAGTGAGGAATTCCGATCACAGATGGCTTGGCTTCGGGAGAATGGTTACTATACATTATCCCCTGAAGAAGCATACCTTGTTTTAACCGAGAATCGGATGCCAAGTGAGAAGTGCGTCTGGCTTACTTTTGATGATGGCTATACAGATAACTACACGGAGGCTTTCCCGATATTAAAAGAAAATGATATGAAAGCAACTGTCTTCATGATCGGTAAGTCCATTGATAAAGGTCATCACCTGACTGAAGATCAAATGTTGGAAATGAGCAGGAATGGTATTTCAATCGAAAGCCATACCATCAACCATTTGGAGCTGAACCGCATGACGGCAGAGCAGCAAGAAGCGGAAATGGTTCAGTCGAAGGAGCTATTCGACCGTATCCTCGACCAGGACACGACAGTGCTTTCCTATCCGGTTGGCCGGTATAATGAAGAGAGTCTAAGGCTGTCAGAAGAAGCTGGATACAAGATGGCAGTCACTACCGAACCTGGGGGAGCTTCAAGGGACCAAGGGATGCATGCCCTGCATCGAGTTCGGATTTCACCAGGGTTATCAGTCGATGGGTTTGCGTCACTGATTGAAAATTCTTCAAATCATTGAAGGTGGACGGGTCATTTCGAACTTGTTCAGAAAAATCATATAATAATCGATTCTTACATGGTGTATAATGAAGGCAGTGAAAATTATATACATAAGAACGATTTGGTGTCTTAATGACTTAAAAGGGAAGTTGGTGGAATGCCAGCGCGGTCCCGCCACTGTATATGGGAGCTGACGGCTGTGTACCACTGTATGAGATATGGGAAGGTGCCGTTGACGATGACCATGAGCCAGGAGACCTGCCAGAATTCGTACACCTGTAACCTACGCGGATGGGAAGGTGTGTGGCAGACCCTAAGAAAGAGTCCGTAATGATATTGTTGCCATGCAAGCACCTTCCGTTTAACGGGAGGTGCTTTTTGTTTTGGGGGCACCTTCCGAGATTATTAGGTGGAAAGAAACTAAATAAAAAGATTGTGGGGAATGAAAATGAAGAAGATTTTTGGTCTGATACTGTTGATGTTGCTTACTGCAGGCATGATGGTTGGCTGCAGTGACGCTACTGATGAAGGAAAAGAAAAGCAGCAAACGAATCATGCTAAACATGAAGCTTTCCCGATTACGATTAAAGATGCAACTGGGGAAAAAGTAACGATAGAACAAAAACCGAAGAAAATCGTTTCGTTGATACCAAGTAATACGGAAGTGGTCTTTGCACTTGGTTTGGGCAAAAAGGTCGTTGGTGTATCCGACAATGATAATTACCCGGAAGAAACGAAAGAAATTGAAAAAGTTGGCGGAATGGAAATGAACACGGAGTTGATTGTCTCCATGAAGCCTGATCTTGTTCTTGCGCATGCATCAAGTGCCCATAATTCAAATGAGGGTTTACAGCAACTTAAGGATGCTGGAATAGATGTCCTCGTAGTCAATGATGCACAAAGCTTTGATCAAGTCTATGAGTCTATTGAAATGATTGGACAGGCAACGGGAGAACATGATAAGGCAGAAGAAATCGTTACGGATATGAAAACGAAGCTCAAGGATATCCAGGAAAAGGCCAAATCCGTAAAGGAAGAGGATAGGAAGACCGTTTTAGTGGAAGTTTCGCCTTCACCGGAAATATACACACCTGGAAAAAATACTTTCATGAATGAGATGCTTAATATTATTTCAGCGGATAATGCTGCTGCTGAATTGGACGGATGGGCAAAAATTGATGAAGAGTCGATGATTGCTGCAAATCCGGATGTCATCATTACAACGTATGGTTATTATACGAAAGACGCAGTAAGTGAAGTGAAGGGCCGAAAAGGATGGCAAGACGTAAATGCCATTAAGAATGGCCAAGTCTTTGATGTCCATTCTGACTTGGTGACCCGTTCCGGTCCACGCTTGATAGAGGGAGTAGAGGAACTTGCCAAATCAGTCTATCCGAACCAATTTGACAACTAAATGGGCGTTTGCTTATTTGATTGCGTTGTTAATTTTGTTATTCGCAATGACGATAGGCATTTCCTTTGGTTCGGTGCCAGTACCGATTCCCGTACTTATGCAAATAATCGGCAAGGAGATTTTCCATTTGCCGATTTCCGTTGATCCGGATGTGATGCTTACGAATATCGTGATGAACATCCGCTTGCCGCGTGTATTGCTTGCGGGTTTGGTCGGGGCATCACTTGCGATTGCGGGTGCGGCTTTTCAGGGACTGCTCCGGAACCCGCTCGCTGATCCTTACACATTGGGTATTTCATCAGGAGCATCGGTCGGCGCCGTATTGACAATATTCTTGAATATTTCACTGCCGTTCATCGGTTTATACACTCTTCCGGCATTGAGCATCTTATGCTCAGTGCTCACGATGCTTTGCGTACTGACTTTTGCAAAAAAAATGGATCGATCGATGAAAGTGGAAACGATCATTTTAACGGGAATCATTTTCAGCTCGTTTTTAAGTGCCTTCATTTCATTGATGATTGCGCTGACGGGTGATGAATTAAGACAAATCATCGGCTGGCTGATGGGAAGCGTTTCAATGCGCGGATGGAATTACATTGCAATCATTTTGCCGTTTTTTATCATTGGTTCATTGATCTTGATCATGAATACAAGTGAATTGAATGCGATGACTTTCGGGGAAGACCGGGCAAAACACTTAGGTGTGAATGTTAAGCGGCGGAAAATGTGGATCTTGATAGCCGGTTCGACATTGACAGGGGCAGCCGTTGCCGTTTCAGGGGCGATTGGCTTTGTAGGATTGGTCATTCCTCATTTTGTCCGAAAGATTTGGGGGCCTGACCATAAACATTTACTTCCGTTGTCATTGTTGATAGGAAGCGGATTCTTAATATTGGCGGATTTTGTGGCACGAACGATCATTGCCCCATCGGAACTGCCGATCGGGGTGATCACCTCACTTATCGGGGCACCTGCATTTGCGCTGATTTTATTAAAGAGACGGAGAGAAGGGTAAAAACGGATGCTTGAAGTAAGAGGGTTAACAGGTGGATATCATAACAAAGCTGTTTTGGACTCTGTCTCTTTTGATGTACATAAAGGGGAATTATTCGGGATTCTTGGTCCAAATGGCAGCGGAAAAACGACGCTTTTAAGCATGCTTAGCGGGGTGCTCGATTATAAAGGCGGAAGCGTACGGATAAGAGGTAGGGATTTGAAGGATTATTCGTCAAAACAACTTGCACAGGTCATTGCTGTGCTCCCTCAACATTCCTCATTAGCTTTCTCCTATACAGTAAAAGAGACGGTCTCACTTGGGCGATATGCCCATCAATCAGGTTGGTTCCATAGTTGGTCCGCAGAAGATGAATCGATTGTCCAACGAGTTATGGAACAAACGGGAGTAGCTGATTTTCAGGATCTTCATTTTGAACGATTATCAGGAGGGGAGAGACAAAGGGTCTTGCTGGCACAGGCACTTGCCCAAGAGCCGGAAATCCTTTTTTTGGATGAACCTACGAACCACTTGGATCTTTCCTATCAAAAAGATCTTCTTGATCTAATGAGGAAAATGGCAAAAGAGCAGAAGTTGACCGTTATTTCAATTTTTCATGATTTGAATTTGGCAGGATTATATTGTGATCGGCTTATGTTGCTTGAGAAAGGGCAGATTCAGGTTGTTGATGTGCCGAACGAAGTGCTCCAACAGGAACGGATTCAGGATGTATATCATACGACGATCGAAAAACATCCACATCCCGCCCTTCCGAAACCGCAGATGTTCATCGTTCCGGAAAAGCATGGCCATGATACTATCCCATTGGAAATCGATGATTCTTATTTGACAGTCGGTCCTGAGATGATTCAATTGGATTCTCCGATCCCGCTTAGAACGATGTCTTCTGGTGTGACTGGTTCAGGGACGGGCTGGCATAAATATTTTGTGAATAGGCACGTCCATCATGGCTATGATTGCGAGGATCATCATGTTGAAATGGCCGACTATTTAAAGACTCATGGTTTTGAACCTCAGGAAACGGTAGGGATGATGACAGCTGTCTTTCTCGATACGGTTGCTTTCAAGCTATTAAGAGCTAAAGATTTCTCGGTTTTTATTATCGTGACGGCTGGTGTAGGCAATGCCATCGACGCTTCTTTAGCAGACCGGCATTCTTGGAGTTCCGCTCCAGGAACGATAAATACTTGGATATTCGTGAATGGACATTTGGCAGAAGAGGCTTTCATCCACAGCATAGTTACTGCGACCGAGGCAAAAGTAAAAGCCCTTCATGATTTGCATGTCATGGATAAGGTGACAAATACATGTGCAACAGGAACATCGACAGACAGCATTTTGATTGCGGCAACTCAAAGAGGTGCAAAGCTTCAATATGCAGGCACCATCACTCCGTTAGGGAAGCTGATCAGTCGCGGTGTTTATGATTGTACAGTGGAAGCATTAAAGAATACTCGGAAACGGATTGAGGATTTATGATTTATCAGCATCTTTTTGCAGTTACGCTGGCGTTTTTCCTTGATTTATTAATTGGTGATCCGCTAAATTGGCCGCATCCAGTCAAATGGATAGGAACGATGATAAGCAAGTTGGATCTGGCATTCAATAGAGGGGTATATAAGAAACGGAATGGACTCTTCATGTTGATCATCGTCTTATCGGTGGTGTTACTTATTACTGGTCTTACTGTCTATTTGGCTTATCGGATCCATCCGCTTGCAGGTATCCTTTGGGAAGCTGTTGTCATTTCCACTACGATAGCTCAGAAGGGCTTGAAGCAAGCTGGGATGGATGTTTGCCTTCCGCTTAATGAACGGGATTTTCCTGAAGCGAGGCTTAAGCTTTCCTATATCGTGGGGCGTGATACTGCTGATCTCGATGAATCCGAAATAGTCAGGGGCACCGTGGAAACCGTAGCGGAAAATACTAGTGATGGGATTACAGCACCGATGTTTTGGGCAGTATTTGGCGGTGCGCCGCTCGCGATGGTGTATAGGGCGATTAATACCTGCGATTCCATGGTAGGGTACAAAAATGATAAATATGGGCAATTCGGCTGGGCTTCAGCCAAGCTCGATGATATCGTCAACTGGATTCCCAGCCGCCTCACCGGATTCCTGATGTTGCTGAGCTCGAAATCCGGCCACCATGGATTTGGTGCCAGATGGAAGATATTATTCAATGACGCAAAAAAACATCCAAGCCCGAATAGCGGGTGGTGTGAAGCAGGCGTTGCTGCCATTTTGGGAATACAGCTTGGAGGCCGGAATATGTACAAAGGAATTGTTTCCGACCGTGCGAGGATGGGAGTTCCGCTTGTTCGATTGGAAGCAAAACATATACCAAAAACGATTACCATCATGCATCGGTCATCTTTTCTATTTCTACTGATGCTATGGCTAGGGGGACTTATTCTTGACATTACCTTCTCATGGCTCTAATCCTCATTATCTTTACGAAGCGCTGGAAATCGAAATGCCTGAATCGGTTATCGACTTCAGTGCTAACATCAACCCATTGGGTCCGCCTTTACGCATAAAGGAACAGTGGTCTGGGTTCTTCGAAGGAATCCTTCAATACCCAGATCCGCATGCCATTGAACTGACAAAATCAATTGCAAAAAAAGAAGCACTTCCTGAGCAATCCGTTTTGATGGGGAACGGTGGTGCTGAAATAATCATGCTGGTAGCGAACGGATTAGCCAATCAAAGGGTGCTAATCATTCAGCCGGCATTTGCGGAATATGCAGAAGCGTGTTTGGCAGCCGGAAGTAAGGTCGATTTTCACCAGCTTGTTGCTCCTGAGTGGCAATTGGACTTGGATCGATTGATTCCCCGATTACCCGAATATGATGCAATTTTCTTATGTACGCCTAATAATCCGACGGGTGTTTCATTTAAGCGGGATACAGTTAGGGAATTGATCATTGAATGCCAAAAAGCGGATTGCCTGGTTGTACTGGATGAGGCTTTTTATGATTTCACGGAGGATGCCTTTAGTTATGCTTCTTTAATCAATGTATTTCCACATTTACTCATTCTAAGATCAATGACTAAAATTTTTGCAATTCCGGGTTTGAGACTGGGCTATTTGCTTGCGGCACCTGACATCATAAAACGGGTGAGAAATTATAAACCGCATTGGAGCGTCAACCATGTGGCACTTGAAGTAGGGAAAATCTGTCTTGCAGAAGAAGCCTATATGAGAAAAACAAGAGACTATATTGCATGGCAAAAGCATAAACTATTCCGGTTTTATGAGGAGCAAGGGTTGCATGTCTCCGATAGCACAGTCAATTTTTATTTGGTGAAAGATGAATCCTTATCCCTTTTCCCCTTTTTGCTGAAAAAAGGAATCGTACCGCGCCATACCTATAATTTTCCCGGTTTGGATGGAAGGTGGCTTCGGTTTGCAGTGAAGAGTGAACATGATAACGAAGCACTGATGGAGGGGGTAAGACAGTGGAGAAAGCAAGGCTCTGTTTTATAACCGGGGGTGTCCGTTCCGGAAAAAGCAGCTTCGCAGAAAGCAAGGCCCTGGAATATGCACTCCAAACGGATGGGAATTTGCATTACCTCGCCTGTGGCCGTGTCAGTGATGTGGAGATGGGTGAACGCATCCTTAGACACCGGAAAGATAGAGAAAGCAGCCCGATTGCTTGGAAAACTTCCGAATACGCAACCGATATTACAAGAATAGGGGAGGACATTGATCAGGATTCCATCATTCTGCTCGATTGTCTGACAACCCTGCTTGATAACGAACTATTTGGCCCAGGTATTCCGCTTGAAGAAGAATTTTTAGATAACGTTTTTTCAAAAATAATAGCCGGAATCAATGAGATAAGAAAACAATCCAGCTGTTTAATAGTCGTGAGCAATGAATTGGTGCAGGAACCGATTTTCCATGATGATTTCCTTCAAATATACGGAAAAACACTGGGCCAGCTTCATCAAACGATCGTCGGGCAGGCCGATGAGGCCTATCATGTAGAAGCGGGAATTCCATTGCAAAAGAAAGGGTGCATGCAGGAATGATCGGAGTGATCGGATTTTTAATTAACTTGCAGTTCTTTACGGTTTTTCCAATAAAGAAGCAGCTTCCGATGGAGAAAAAATATATTCACCGTGCCATTCAAACCTTTCCATTAGTAGGCCTTTTGCTAGGCTTGATATTGGGCGGTGTTTTGTATGCGCTCGTGGAATGGACCCCGTTGTCATCGCTTGCGATTGCCTTTTTCCTTTGGTTTTTGACGATGGCATTAACGGGAGGTTTGCATCTCGATGGCTGGATCGATGCAAGTGATGCTTTTTTTTCCTATCAGGATAAAGAGCGGCGATTGGAAATCATGAAGGATTCCAGGACAGGTGCATTCGGTGTTATCTCCGTCATAGTCCTATTGGCCGCCCGGTTTCTATTTATCTATGAAATTGTCGAAAGGGTAAATGAATGGACATACTTCTTGATCATTGCCCTTCCACTCTTAAGCAAATGTGTGATGGGTTATTTACTCATCCGGATGCCGCTTGCTAAAAAAGAGGGGCTCGGTGCTTTTTTTCAAAGTGCAGTAAAGAAAAGAAGTTTGCCCATTTATTGGCTATACCTCCTATTAAGTCTGGCGATTGCCTGGATCATCGATTTTAAGCTTGTCACCTTATTTTTCATCATGTGTCTGGCTGCGGTGTTTTTCCTGGTTTATATAAAACGTAAAATCGTCAGTTGGTTTGGTGGGATAACGGGGGATGTACTGGGGGCATCCGTGGAAGGGGTTGAGCTTTGGTTATGGCTGATATTATGGCTATTACACTACTTCGCCATGGGCTGACGGAAGCAAATGAGCGAAAGGCCTATTTAGGCTGGACGGATTCCCCATTAAGCGTCAAAGGTGAAAAGGAAATACTGGAATTAAGAGGCTCTTACCCAACGTATGAAAAAATTCACAGCAGTGATTTGCTCCGCTGTGTGGAAACTGCACGACTGCTGTTTCCAAATGCAGTTCTGGTCAAAGATCCTTTGTTCCGTGAAATGAACTTCGGCAGTTGGGAAGGTCGGACGTATCATGAGTTGAAGACAGATCGAGATTATCTTAATTGGCTGGAACGTCCCATGGAGGCCCTTGTGCCCGGGGGTGAAAGCTATCCAGTATTTTCCGAGCGAGTGAATAATGGCTGGAACCATTTGATTGCCTGTAAGGAGAACCGAATTGCCCTAATGACACATGGAGGGGTAATTCGTGATTTATTGGTCAGCTATGCCCCGAAGGAGAAGTCCTTTTTTGATTGGGGAATTTCCCATGGCAAGGGATATGAGCTGATATGGGAAGACCGGGAAAGCTTAAGGAGGGGAGAACGCTGCACTTTGTTACAGGAGGCGCCTATAATGGGAAAACTAAATGGGTAAAGCAATTGTATGGTTTGGAAAATGATGTCCTTTGGCTATCCGGTTATCGAAAAGAACAGCCGGAATTGATTGATTTTCAAGGCAAAACTGTTGTATTGCAAGGATTGGATGCATGGATTCAACAAGATGCAGAAAAGATGGATTCAGATTCGATTCGAAAAAGATGGAAGGAAATCATGGCTGATTGGCGAATATGGGAGAAAGAAAAGGATGAACACAAATGCATTGTGATCGGTTCTGATATTTCCAAAGGCATTGTCCCGATCGAAGCAAAAGATCGCAGATGGCGCGATGCCTGCGGATGGGTCTTTCAAGATGTAGCATCCATATCCAGTCGCGTTGATATCATCTGGTATGGAATTAACCAGCGAATAAAGTAGAGGAGGCAATTGGGATGAAAATTTATACACGTACAGGGGATAAGGGACAAACAGGCGTAATCGGAGGTCGGCTTGATAAGGATGACATCCGTGTTGAATCTTATGGAACGGTGGATGAAGTGAATAGCTATATCGGTCTTGCGGTGACAGAATTGGATTCAGCGATATTTACGGATGTACTAGCCGATCTAGAGAAAATCCAGCATGAGCTGTTTGACTGCGGCGGTGATTTGGCAACCGTTTCCGAAAAGGCCCCACAAAAGCTGACGGAGGAGGCCATTACCTATTTGGAAGAACGAATAGATGCCTTCATACTTGAAGCGCCGGAATTGGAAAAGTTTATCCTGCCTGGCGGCTCAAAAGCGGCTGCAACCATTCACATCGCCCGTACCGTTACAAGAAGGGCGGAACGATTGGTCGTTTCATTGATCAAGTCCGGTGCGGCCGTTTCACCATTATCACTTCAATATTTAAATCGTTTGTCGGATTACTTCTTTGCTGTTGCACGTGTGATCAACTTCCGTCTTGGTGTGAAAGATGTGGAATATATCCGCAGTGCAAATGTATTCCGTGGAGGGAAAAGAAAGGAAAAAGAGTAAACATGGATGTAAGAAAAATTAGTGCAATTGCTATATTCATTGCCTTATCGGCTGTAGGGGCAATGATTAAAATCCCTTCCCCGATCGGGAGTATCGCTTTGGATAGTTTTCCGGCCCTTTTGGCGGCTGTCATACTTGGTCCGGTATCGGGGGCTATTGTAGCTGGGCTTGGTCATATCATTTCAGCGTTATCCGGCGGCATGCCACTTGGGCCATTCCACTTTTTGATCATGGTCGAAATGGCAGTCCTGACATGGATGTTTAGCATTTTATATACAAACGGAAAAAAAATAGGCGCATTTTTCCTCTTCTTTATCGGTAATGCCTTCGTTTTAGCCCTGCCTTTCGCATTTCTGATCAGCCCTGGTTTTTACACGTTATTGGTTCCGGGATTGACGGCAGCGACGGCGGTAAATGTAGTATTGGCTGCCCTTTTACTGCCACGCCTGGAGCCTGTCTTGAAAAAAATGATTTTTAAAGATGGACTCGCAGAATGAGTGATTCATTGATTTTACCATTTTCCGAATCAGTTTCATTGATTATTTCAAGTGATAATAGCGGCGGTATCGGCCTGAAGGAAAAGGATCTTGTCCATGTCCCTTATGAGGTCGTTGGATATTATTCCTTTCGGGTGGCCGTCATGGAATGTTTGGGCGTTGGCGGGAGTCCAGTATCCGTCGTTCTAAATAATTTCTGCGGTGATCAAGCCTGGGAGGACTTGACCAGGGGTGTCAGGAAGGGGCTGAATGAATTGGGAATGGAGGATCTCCCCATTACAGGCAGCACTGAAAGTAACATGCCGCTTATTCAATCAGCACTTGGACTTATGGTGATTGGTAAACGAGCGAATGAATCCCTTAAAAAACAGCATCCTTTACGGAAAATAGCTCTGATCGGCAGGCCGCTCGTTGGAGAAGAAGTAATGGAACAGCAAGATTGGGTCGCGCCGTTATCTTTATATAAAAGCCTATGTGAAATGGAAGGTGTTCAGGCACTTCCAGTCGGCTCAAAAGGGATAGCATATGAATGGGAGCATCTGGATCAAGGTGGTGAAGGTGTTTCTGTGCATATAAGTAATAAAGTCGATATTGCAAAATCATCAGGACCGTCCACCTGCTTCCTCATTGCTTACCCTGAACAACTGGAGGAAGAAATCAAGCACCGATCCGGTCCTCTTTTTATTGGTGAATGATATTTCATGACTGAATAGGTATCGAGTTTAGTTCACAATGAACTGGTTCGATGCCTTTTTCTTTGAGAGCCTCCCTATATGGATTCCTTTCCTGATTTAGCGTGAATTATTGAATAAGATGTTTAGTTTTCTTGATCATTATCATGGCCAAAGTAAAATGGCACCCATTTATTGCGTTACTTCTCGCCTCCGTCATTTTAGGGATCATCGCACGTATGGATATTCCGGATGTTGCAGATGCTGTTCAGACAGGGGCAGGTAATAATTTTGGTTAGATAGCACTTATTGACGGTTTAGGTACCATGCTTGGAAAGGCAATGGCCGAGTCGGTGAAAATCGCAATTCCCATGTTAGCTGGACCTGCTTTTGGTTCCTGCATATTTAAAAGAATGGATGTACAAGCACCCGAGGGGCTAGCGGATCAATTCTCCAATATACATAACCGTGAGCACCCAGGTTTCAGCATAACCTTGATCGCGATTTTAATGCCGGTCTTATTAATAGGAGCTTTCAGTGCTGTGTTTGGTGAAGATACAATATTGAATGATTGGATTGCCTTCATTGGAAAACCAATCATCGCCCTCATGGCTTCTGTGGTGGTTTCATTCTTTACATTAGGTTACGCTAGAGGTTTTAATAAAGTAGAACTAAACCAATTCATGGCCGCCTACAACTGCATCCATCATCTTGATTATTGGAGCCGGCGGTGCATTTGAAATTGAATTGGGGTGAAGCCAGGATTTTGGATGGTCAAAGTGCTTTTTAATTTAACAGGCGCGCAAATGTTAAAGTCTTGGACGGTTATGGATACGATTATATCAGTCGTTTCACTTATCCTAATCTTACTATTGAATTCAATTGTTTAAGAGAAAGGAGCATGATGTAAATATGGGACAATCAGGTTATATGATGGGAATCGATATTGGTACGACGAGTACGAAGGTCGTTCTTTTTTCAAAAGGGGGGGAGGTAGTCCAATCTTGTTCGAGGGGATATCCTCTTCACAGTCCAACTCCTTCCGTTGCGGAACAAGATCCCGAGGAAATTTATAAAGCGGTCATCATTGCAATAGGCGAGGTCATGATTGCAAGCGGAATAGAAAAGCAAGAACTGGGCTTCATATCGTTCAGTTCGGCGATGCATAGCTTGATCGCAATTGGTAAAGACGGCAACCCGCTGACGAATAGCATTACATGGGCAGATAATCGAAGTGTTGCCTATGCGGAGAAATTGAAGGCCTCGGAACAGGGGATGCAATTGTATCACAGAACGGGAACGCCCATTCACCCAATGTCGCCAATCACGAAAGTAATGTGGTTAAGAAATGAGCATCCTGGGATTTTTAACGAAACGGAAAAATTTATAGGAATTAAAGAATACATCATCTATAAATTTTTCAATGAGTATGTGATGGATTATTCGCTCGCTTCTGCAACGGGCATGTTCAACTTGAATGACCTGAAGTGGGATGAAGAGGCACTCACCATTGCTGGAATTGGGGCTGACAAGCTGCCGACGCTTGTCCCTACAACGCATATCCTCTCAGGCTTAAGTGAGGAATTAGCTGCAAAAATGAACATTCATGCTGGTACCCCGTTTGTGATTGGCGCGAGTGATGGCGTGCTTGCAAACTTAGGGCAAAACGCAATCAAGCCAGGCGTTCTGGCAGTGACAATCGGAACGAGCGGAGCGGTAAGGACCGTCAGTGACCGGCCGCTTACCGATCCGAAAGGCAGGACATTCTGCTATGCCCTTACTGAGAATCATTGGGTAATCGGCGGACCGGTCAACAACGGGGGAATCACCTTCCGATGGGCCCGCGATCAATTGGGCCGTGTGGAAATCGAAAAAGCGAAGGCTTCGGGACAGGACTCCTATGAGATTCTGACGGATATGGCTTCTAATATTGCACCTGGTTCTGATGGGTTGATATTCCACCCGTATATGGCAGGGGAACGGGCACCATTATGGAGTGCCGATGCAAGGGGCTCCTTCTTTGGATTGGCGCTTCATCACACTCGTGATCATATGGTCCGGGCAGTGCTGGAGGGTGTGATGTATAACTTGTGCAGTGTCCTTATTGCTGTAAAGGAGTTGACTGGTGCCCCCGAGAAGATTCATGCAAGCGGCGGATTTGTCCGCTCGAAGCTCTGGCGCCAAATCATGGCTGATATATTCAATCAAAACGTGACAATTCCTGAAAGCTTTGAGAGTTCGAGCTTAGGTGCCGCCGTTCTTGGATTATACGCTTTAGGCGAAATCGAAAGCCTTGATGAGGTTGAGGGTATGGTTGGTGAAACGAATGAACTTGTCCCGATCGAAGAGAACGTTAAAGTGTATGAAGAATTAATGTCGATTTATTTATCCGTGAGCAGGCAATTGGAAGGCGACTACAAGAGGATCGCGGATTTCCAAAGACGCCATTTAGAATAATTTTTAGGGAAAGCACAGATGAATAAGCACTGTGTTTTTCTTTTTGCCCGGTATTTAAAATGATAAGATGGTAGAAAACGATAAGGGGAATTTTCTTATGGGAGCCAGTAAAACGAATGCAATGCGAATTCTTGATAACAAACGTATAGAGTATGGCATGATGAGTTATGATGCCCGCGATGGAAAAATCGACGGGATCACTGTGGCGGATAAAATTGGAAAAGCGCCGGAAACCGTTTTTAAAACGCTTGTTACCCATAACGGACCGCAGCAACTTTACGTATTTGTCATCCCTGTAGCAACCGAACTGGACTTGAAAAAAGCAGCGAAGGCCGCAGGTGCAAAAAAAATTGAAATGCTTGCGGTTAAAGATCTGCAAAAATACACAGGGTACATTCGGGGAGGCTGTTCCCCGATCGGGATGAAAAGGCAATACCCGACCTTTATCGATGAAAGTGCAACAAACCTGCCTGAAATCATCGTAAGTGGAGGGAAAATTGGAACACAGATCGTATTAAAATCGTCAGAATTCCTGGAGGTCACACAAGCGGAATCTGTAGCCCTAATAAAATAAACTGTTTGCCTTTAGGTATTCACCTATTGGGTCTTTTCTTCATACGCTGTCTTGAAGTTACATCTGTATTGTGAGGGAGAGTGTGAAAGTGACAGGAAAAGTGATGAATTATTTTGCTGGAGGCAATACGGCTAAAGGTTTTTATAGTTTATATGATTCCAATTTAAAAGGTCTGGAAAGATTATTCATATTAAAAGGCGGACCTGGTTCCGGTAAATCGACCATTATGAAAAAAATCGGCCAAGAATGGCTGGATAAAGGCTATAACATCGAGTATTTACATTGTTCGTCCGATAATGATTCCATTGATGGAGTAATCATACCGGCTTTGAAAATCGGGATCGTGGATGGGACCGCGCCGCATGTGATTGAACCGAAGGCACCAGGGGCCATTGAGGAATATGTCAATCTAGGATCTGCCTGGAACTCCCAGCAGCTGGCTTCTGAAAGAGTGGCCATCATAAAGTTGACGAATGCGAGAAGCAAGAGTTTCGAGAAGGCATATGCCCTATTCGCTGAAGCATTGAAGATACATGATGAATGGGAAGACATTTATAAGGCAAATATTGATTTCGCAAAATTGAATGGGTTGACCAATAAATTGATAGAAGGCTTTTATAGAGATATCGTCCTTAATAAGAAGTCGGATGTTCGTCACCGATTCTTAGGTGCAGCTACACCAACGGGTGCAGTTGATTTCATCCCCAATATTACTGAGGGAATACAAAAACGGTATTTTTTAAAGGGACGTCCAGGTTCCGGGAAATCAACGATGCTGAAGAAGATTGCAAAGGCTGCGGAGCAAAGAGGCTTTGATGTGGAAATATATCATTGTGGTTTCGATCCGCATAGCTTGGACATGGTAATCGTCCGGGAGGTTGGGATCGCCATATTTGACAGCACATCGCCGCATGAATATTTCCCGAGTTGTGGAGGGGATGAAATCATTGATATATATAAAACGGCCATCCTGCCAGGAACAGATGAAATATATGCCGAACAGTTAAAGGATGTTTCCACTAGGTACCGGACGAAAATGAATGAAGCGACAGCAAATCTGGCTAAGGCAAAAGAGCTGCATGATGAACTCGAAAAGATTTATGTAAAAGCAATGGATTTTACAGCCATCGATGACATTCAAAAAGACATCCACGAACAGATTATTGAACGGGCCCAAGATGTCGATAGAAAGACGATTCTACATTAAGAAAACAAACTGCACCTATCTTAATTAGGTGCAGTTTATTTATATACATAATAGGTTTTTTTAATGACTGAAGTCACACCAGGAATATATCCGGGTTTGTTAAACGTGTTTATCCACGATCTTTCGGTTAAAATAGGGATTATATTGAAAAAAGGGGCCGATTGAATTGATAAAGACGATTGCGATTGATATGGACGGAACATTGCTTAACAAAATGCAAAAGGTCAGTGAGGAAAATAAACATGCCATCCAGAAGGCACAAAGCGAGGGTGTGGAAGTGATCATTGCTACTGGAAGATCTTATGTGGAAGCTAGGTTCGCCTTGGATGAAGCAGGCATCGTTTGCCCTGTCATCTGTGTAAATGGTGCTGCCCTCTTCACGGAGGACGGAAAAATTGCCGCTTCCAATCCAATGTCAGCTGCCACTGCTAAAATGGTCGCTGGATTCCTCGAAGAACAAGGGATTTATTTTGAAATATATACGAGTCAGGGAATTTATTCTAAAGACTATGAAAACGCAATATCTGTTTTGGTTGATGTATTCGTTACAGCGAATCCTGACATTGACCCTGAGAGTATGCGGAAATATGCGGAGCAGCGTTTACAGCTTGGACAGGTAACTTCCATTTCCGATTATTCCGAGTTATTCAGCCGTTCGAATGAGGAATATTATAAAATTCTCAGCTTCTCAAAGGATAAAACTTTATTAAATCAAATTGCTTCGAAATTGAAAGGACAGGGAGTTACAGTCACTTCATCGGGACGTGAAAATGTGGAAATCATGAGTGAAACAGCTCAAAAAGGTACGGCACTTGAAACATATGTGAATGGAAAATCCGGCTCGATGCAGGAAACGATGGCTATTGGGGATAATTATAATGATGTATCCATGTTTGAACGGGTAGGTTTGTCTGTCGCAATGGGAAATGCCCCGCTCGAAATTAAAAAACTGTGTGATGAAGTAACAGGCAAGAATGATGAAGCCGGTGTCGCGGAGGCCATTTTAAAGGTACTTAAACAGTCAGCCTATTAAACTCATGAATCGAAGGGGGAAAGAATTTGAAAAAATTGCTCTTTTTTTTCCTTATGGCTACATTGATTTTAACTGGTTGTAACATGAATGGCGACAGCAAAACCCAGCCGAATCCTGACAAAGAAGTGACGGGCACTTTAGGGGAAGATCCGGATGTGCTGATAACGAACCTGCAGGCCCCATGGTCGATCCAGAAGAATGGGGACACAATGTATGTGTCAGAGCGGGCAGGAACCATCGTTGAATGGGACAAGAATAAGATGACACGGCAAAAGGTCAACCTTAAAAAGACATTGTCAGCTAAAGCGGAAGCTGGATTACTTGGATTTTTGCTAGCTCCCGATTTCTCTAAAAGCGGGCAAGCTTTCGCCTATTATACCTATGAAGAAGGCGGGGATTCCATCAATCGAATCGTCATTTTAGAAAAAAATGATGATAAATGGCAGGAGATGGAGACCTTAATCGACGGAATACCAAGCGGGGACTACCACCATGGCGGCAGGATCAAGATTGGACCGGACGATACGCTATACGCAACAACAGGCGATGCAAGAAAGGCTGAAATCGCACAGGACCTAGATTCTTTAGGCGGGAAAATTCTGCGCATGAACCTGGATGGCACTATTCCGAAAGATAATCCTTTCGGGAATTCATACGTCTATTCATACGGTCACCGCAATCCACAAGGTCTGGCCTGGGATGAAGCAAGACAGTTATATGAAAGTGAACACGGAGATTCGGCACACGATGAATTAAATAAAATTGATCCGGGTAAGAACTATGGCTGGCCAGATATAGAGGGCGATGAGCAAAAACCTGATATGGTAACACCATTGATTCATTCCGGTGAAAATACATGGGCTCCATCTGGCATGGCCTATTTTGACGGAAAGCTCTATTTTGCAGCCTTAAGGGGTGAAGCGCTTAAGAGTTATGATGTAAAAAGCGGAAAACTGACTGATATCATTACGGGCTCAGGAAGGATACGTGATGTATTCGTTGATGAAGGATTTCTTTATTTCATAAGCAATAATACGGACGGCCGAGGAAATTCTAATGAAAAGGATGATAAACTTTATCGTTTGTCACTATCTAGCTTAAAAGGAAATATGCCCTGAAGTTATCAATGAGAAGCTCAGAGTTGTGGTATTTGTGTGATTCAAAATAGTTTTCGAATGAAATCATTCCGCAACGCAAAGATCAAATATCGGAAGCCTCGCTTTTTAATAGCGGGGTTTCCTTTTTGTTTATGGCCTCGAAGCATCGACCACGAAGAGCATAGAATGGCCCCGACTTGACCCATACCGTTTCGCCAAACTCACGAGTAAAAGCGTGAAATTCACGAGTATTCACTCGAAACTCACGAGTAAAAGCATGAAATTCACGAGTATTCGCTCTAAACTCACGAGTAAAAGCGTGGAATTCACGAGTATTCGCTCTAAACTTCCAATTAAAAGCATGAACCTCCTGAAAAGGGTGTTCTTTTGTCCCGGAAGGAGCAATAAAGAAGCTGATGAAACAGTATGCATACGACTATTTTCGTTCAGCCGAAAGCTAGACATTTCTAATGAATAGGTGTATAGTTACCTAGGTAACTATTTTGCGGGAGGAATACCTTTGTCCTTTAATAATGGTTTTTTTCATCATAACTTACAATTTTCGAGGTCATTTACCAAAAAGTTAAATGAACAGTTGGCCAAGGTTGATCTTTATCATTCCCAATGGTCGATTGTATATTATCTGAGTCAGTTTGGCTGTTCTACACTTGTTGAAATAAGCACATATCTAGATGTTGAGAAACCGACGGTAACCAGGACGGTAAATCGGTTGGAAGAACTTGATTTGATTGAACAAGTCCCAGGAAAAGATAAGCGGGAACGAAGAATACAGTTAACGGACTCAGGTTTAAGGACTTATCACGAGGCCAAAAAGGTAGTTGAAGAATTTGAACTTCAATTAATGAGCGGTTTGGCTGAAGAGGATCGAGAGGCAACGTTACGAACGTTGATTTTCCTGAAGGAGAAATTAAAACAATAGTAAGGAAGAAGGATTGAAATGAATCAAAAACCGAAATTGTGGACGAAAGATTTCCTGATTGTTTCGTCTGCGAACTTTTTTTTATTTTTAACTTTTTATGTTTTGATGGTGACATTGACCATTTACACGATGGATAACTTTCATGCGTCGCAAGCACAAGCGGGACTTGCTTCAAGTATTTTTGTTCTCGGGGCTGTGCTTGTCAGACCGATTGCAGGGAAAAAAATTGACAAGATCGGCCGCAGAAGAATGTTGCTTGGATCGTTGGTTCTATTCCTGGTTGCATCCATTGGCTATTTCCTGGTGAATAGTTTATCCCTCTTATTGATCGACCGGCTTATTCACGGTTTTGCTTTTGGCCTTGCCACTACCGCAACTGGAACGATTGCTGCAGATATCATTCCGAATGAGAGACGCGGGGAAGGTACAGGATACTTTGCCATGAGTACAAACTTGGCAATGGCATTCGGTCCGTTTATTGGATTGCTGATTACACAGCATTTCAGTTATTCCATCATTTTCTATGCAGCCTCCTTATTTGCCGCATTTTCTTTAGTTGCCTCATTATTCATGAATGTGCCTGAAGGGGATAAGGGCGGAGCTTCACCACAAAAAGGATTTAAAATCAGTGATTACTTTGAGAAAAGGGCACTGCCTATTTCCATTTTTATCGGGTTTGCCGGATTTACCTATTCGAGCATCTTGTCCTATTTAACGTCTTTTGCAAAGGAAATGGATTTAATGGATGCGGCAAGTTTTTTCTTCGTCGTATTTGCTGTATTCCTTTTGGCGTCCCGTCCGTTTACAGGAAGGATGTTTGATGTGAAGGGTGAAAATGCAGTTATTTACCCATCGCTCTTACTATTTGCCGTCGGTATGGTCATCCTCAGCCAATCCCATCATGGTATTACGCTTCTGATTGCCGGAGCCTTTATCGGAGTGGGATATGGTACGTTCCAATCAAGCTGTCAAGCGATTTCGATTAAGGAAGCCCCATCAAATCGGATGGGATTAGCTACATCCACGTTTTTTACAATGTATGACTTCGGTATTGGTGTTGGCCCATTCCTATTGGGATTCCTTATTCCATTTACAGGATTCAAAGGGTTATTCATAGGAATGTCGATCTTTGCATTCGTACTTATTGGCATTTATTTCTTGGCACATGGAAAAAAAGCCTCGGCAAGAACGAAAATGCAGCATGAGGAACGCTTGTCTGCCTGATTTTTTGAATATGATTGTATAAAATGAAAAAATTTGGGGATGCTAATATTATGATTGATTTTCCAAAGTATCCCCCTTTTCTCCGCCTGTAATCCACAGGCGTTTTTTTTATGCCATAAACAAAAAAACCGCCTATTGGCGGTTTCTTTAAAATTTATAGGTCCATAATCGTTCTTTGCGAATCCAGTCTAGAAAATCCGCATCCTGATTTTCGAATTTCTCTTTCCAATCGATCACCATTGCCTGTGTTTGCGAACGGTGGGCAGTGAATGCAGCTACCTTTTTTTCTTCGACGGCAGAGATATCCTGGATGATGTCAGGCTGTCCCAATTCGTCAATGCAGTTATTCGAGAAGGCGACACAATGAAGTTTAGGTCTCTCTTTCTCTTCCATTCTTTCCACGGCCCGAACCACAGCCCGTGCCGTCGCTTCATGGTCTGGATGGACACTGTATCCTGGGTAAAACGTAATGATCAATGAAGGATTCAATTCATTGATGGCATCGGTAAATAATGATGTCAGCTTTTCATCATCTTCGAATTCAATCGTCTTATCGCGCAATCCAAGCATGCGTAAATCTTGGATGCCAATCGCATTTGCTGCATCGATTAATTCCTTTTTACGAATTTTAGGGAGCGATTCCCTTGTTGCAAATGGAGGGTTTCCTAAATTACGTCCCATTTCTCCTAAAGTTAAGCATAAATAGGTGACAGGAGTGCCCGCTTCTCTATGAAGGGCAAGAGTTCCGGAGACCGAGAAGGCTTCATCATCGGGATGTGGGAATATAACTAATACATGGCGTTCTTTTTCCAAGGTATATTTCTCCTTCCGTTCTACTTACAGTGAGTATGGTTATCGGTGAATGGGAGTTTTCATCGGAACTATATGATATATATCAAGCAAGTTGTCATCATTCAAAGGGAGTGGGACTGAGCTGCATGGAGACAGCAAGCTTTCCGGAAAAATCAAGGCCTGCCAATAGCAATCTCCCCTGTTCATCCAATTCGAAGTGGTTAACGCCTTCTGCATATACCCAGCCAATATTGAGCTTCAAGCCGATGCGGTAGGGTCCATCCCCAACTATCTTCCCATGTTCATACTGTATAAAAGCATTACGAATATATGCACCTGCCGAAAAGAAAGCCTCATCTACATGAGTGGCATAGGCGCCATTTGTCGTTTCAAGGTGAAGATATACATCTTGTCCGGCGAAAGAATCAATGGCATTTTGCACCTCTGTACGGTCTATAGGTTTCATTCTATAATTTCCTCCTTAACTGGGCGGCTAGATAAGCTTTTCCTTCTTTCTATTTTACTAAATAAAAGCAAAAAAAGCGAAAAAGGCCGCTCGATGAATTTGAGCAGCCATTAAACTTGATGTTTTATTTTTGTGTTTTTTCCGCAATTCCATATTTATGGTATGCACCATGATTGACAGGTCCAACATAGTCATTCATCTTCCAAGAATGGCGAACCGCCTCGGTAATGAAGTCTTTAGCAATGAGGATAGCCTCGCGCGGGCTTTTCCCTTCAGCCAATTGAGCGGCAATAGCTGCGGAAGAAGAACAGCCGGCACCATGTGTATTGGTCGTTTCGATTTTTTCTGATTCAAGGAATTCAAATTCTTTTCCATCATATAAAAGGTCGATGGCTTTATCAAGATCCAGCTTATTACCGCCTTTGATCAAGACATATTTTGCACCAAGTTCATGAATCTTTTCAGCTGCAGCCCTCATGTCATCAATCGTCTTGATAGGCGCAGTTCCCGCTAACTGAGCGGCCTCGAACAGGTTTGGCGTGACTACAGTTGCACGTGGAACAAGCAGTTCACGCAGAGCTACAGCCGTTTCAGGGTGCAATACTTCATCTTCACCTTTACATACCATAACTGGATCGATTACGACTTTGTCCAGCTTCAACTCGTCTATTTTACGGGCAACAAGTTCAATGATTTCCACTGATCCAAGCATTCCCGTTTTCATTGCATCAATGCCGATTGATAAAATCGTTTCGATTTGGGCTTCCAAAACTTCGACCGGTGTAGGGAATACATTATGGGACCAGCCATTCTTCGGATCCATCGTCACGATTGTCGTTAAAGCGGACATACCGTAAACCCCGAATTCTTGGAATGTCTTTAAATCTGCTTGAAGACCCGCGCCGCCGCTCGAATCAGATCCGGCAACTGTCATAGCTCTTTTCATAGTCATTATGTGACCTCCTCAGGAGAATTAGATATCGATATTATCAGCATACCAGTTAATATCCTATTTTTAGAATATACCAAAATTTCTTTTATGTAAAACTTAGTTTTCACCCTAATTTGAGTGTCTTAGAGAAAGAAGTGCAATGGCCTCGCATAAGTCATTTTTAGGACCTGGAATTCAGGAAATCGGATGGGTGGGTAGCCTGCTTTTTTTTGCTTTGGATCCTACTTTCCATCTTTTGAAATATAAAGCAAAGTTTGAGAAGGTGTCATTATTTTCAAAGTTGATTTAAAATATTTAAATATAGCGGACACATTTAGTATAGCTTTACCGTTCGATGCTGGATTAAACCTAAAAAAGGGAGGGAGATTCTTGTGGAATGTACAATGTTGCTTTTAGCTGGTGGGAAATCAAGCCGTATGGGAGTGAATAAGGCCCTGTTGACCATAGGTGGCGTTGTGAACATTTCAAGAGTGGCATCCGAATTGAAAAAGGTGTCAGAAAACATCATGGTCATTACGAATACATTTGTAGAATATCATTTTCTGCAACTTCCGCTAATTCCGGATTTACATAAAGATCAAGGACCACTTGGCGGATTGCATGCAGGGTTGACCTCGTCGAAAACGGAGCTTCAATTCCTTGCAGCCTGTGATATGCCGTTTGTGAGTGCAGATGCCATAAAGGATATCATTTCCCATTATGAACCTGAATTCGATGCTGTCGTTCCAGAAATAAATGGCAGGCTCCAGCCGCTTTTTGCTGTTTACCATAAAAGGTGTCTTCCTGTACTGACGGAGTGTTTGTTAAAACATGAATTAAAAATGAGTTTATTTTTGGAAAAGATTTCGGTGAAAGTCATGAAAGAAACCGACTTTAAGTTATATCGCGAGAATCCTGAACATTTTCAATATCTTTTTTTCAATATGAATACGATGGAAGATTATCAAAAGGCAGGTTATATTGATCAAACTGAATTATATATAAAGGATGGTAGACATGAATTATAATATTTCAAAAGAGCCGATTGTCATCCAGGAAGTGATTGATAAAGTAGTCAAGCGGAATGCAGGTGCCGTCACGACCTTTATTGGTACAGTGAGGGAAATGACGAAAGGAAAAAAGACTCTCTTCTTAATTTACGAAGCGTATGAACCGATGGCCATCAAGAAATTGGAGCAAATCGGATCTGAGATCAAGGAACGTTGGCCTGATGCAGAAACGGCGATCACCCATCGTATAGGTAAACTTGAAATCACGGATATCGCAGTCGTTATTGCCGTTAGTACGCCACATCGAAATGATGCATATGAGGCGAACAGGTATGCGATTGAAAGAATTAAAGAAATCGTCCCGATCTGGAAAAAAGAACACTGGGAAGATGGGGAGACATGGGTAGGAAACCAGTTGGAAACCGTTCCATATCCATCGGGGAAACCGGAAGAGGGGGATATTGATGATTAATGTACTTTTATTTGCCCAATTGAAAGATGAGCTAGGCAAAGAGACTCTTTCTATAGAAGGAAATGGAATGAGTGTGGCGGAGCTAAAAGGAAAAATGAAGGTGGATTTTCAATTGGAAGGTCTAGAAACCGTGATGACGGCGGTCAATGAAGAATTTGCCGATGATGACACGCTACTATCTGATGGAGATACAGTTGCTTTCATTCCACCAGTAAGTGGGGGCTAAAGCGTTCGGAAGGGAGGGTTCACGGTGAAAGAGCGATATTCAAGGCAGACTTTATTCGCCCCCATTGGTGAAGGGGGCCAATTGAAAATTATGAAGAAGCATGTCTTGCTTCTTGGTGCAGGGGCTTTGGGATCTGCTAATGCCGAGGCCCTTACTCGGGCAGGAGTAGGGAAGCTTACCATTGTCGATAGGGATTATGTCGAGACCAGTAATTTGCAGCGCCAACAATTGTATACGGAACGGGATGTCGAGGAGAAACTGCCAAAAGCAGAAGCGGCAAAGCGTCATTTATTTGATATCAATCATGAAGTTGAAATGAATGCCATCATCATGGACGCAAATGCCCAGAACCTCGAACAGCTGCTTGGTGATGTTGATTTGATATTGGATGCAACCGATAACTTTGAGACACGGATGATCATTAATGATTTATCACAAAAGCTTCATATACCGTGGATTTATGGGGCATGTGTGGGGAGTGTTGGCATGACTTTGACGATCCTTCCCGGACAGACTCCATGTTTGCACTGTTTGCTTAAAGCAATCCCCATTCAAGGAATGACCTGTGACACGGGAGGAATCATATCACCGGCTGTAACGATGGTAGTGGCGCACCAAACTGCCGAAGCTTTGAAAATCCTTGTTGAAGATTGGGAATCGGTACGGCCTGCACTTGTTTCTTTTGATCTGTGGAGAAATCAATACCAAACCGTAAAATTGACAAAAGCGAAAAAGAAAGATTGTCTCTCGTGCGGAGAGCAGAGGACATACCCCTTTTTAACACTGGAAAATGCAACGAAAACGGCAGTTCTTTGCGGGAGGGATACTGTACAGGTAAGACCGCCAAAACCTTTGGAACTGCAACTCGAGAAACTAGCCAAAGATCTGGACGGCAGCGGCTATTTGGTGAAATTCAATCCATTTCTTCTCTCTTGTGAAAAAGCTGGGGAGCGTATCGTCATTTTCAAGGATGGCCGGGCGCTGATTCACGGTACTAAGGACATGGTCCATGCAAAGGCCACGTACCAAAGAATCCTGGGATAATGAATATAAAAAACGAGGCTGCCGGTTAAGGAGCCTCGCTTTTTTATGAATCCATATAGGTTAATGGTTATCGGGTATTAGTGTGTAACCCCGTCTTTATTATCTTGTTTGGAAGCAACGATGACCACTTTGCCTTCGTCAAGCACTTCCTCGTAACGTTCTGCCTCCATATCACTAAGGCCAAGGTTGCTCATTCGGTTACGAAGTTCATCTCCGCGTGATTTAAAGAGATTTCCGACAGAATCAAGGAAACCTTGTTCCTTCATGCCTACACCTTCTGTATTTGTATTCTCGGTAAGGTGTTTTGAACGGGTTTTATCATGGGCAAACAAATATACATCATCTTTCGTATAACCTGATGTAACTAATTCATCGATTTTTTCCTTTGCTTGTAAACCGTTTTCTACTACATGTACTTGATACATATAAACTCCTCCTTGAATTTTAGTGAGATTCTCTTGAATATAGGTAAATGGAATCTTGCTTATTACAGTTGCTGTTTGGCTATAGTAGTATATAACCTCATTTGGGCACTGATAAACATTTATATAGAAGAAAATTTTAGTAAGTGGTGAAGCGGAACACCTTCTGAATGCGGTAGGTCAAGTATTTAAAGACAGGCAGTTTCTTCTGGTATTCACTGTAATCCACCGTGTATGTTCCATTTTGATTTGTCCAGAGTCTTTGAAAATAGCTATCGACGTCCTTGGAAACGTCCGCATCATTTGGAGCATGGATTTCAACATTCACTTCAAGATTATAATCATCTAGATTGCGTGACGTATAATTAGCCGATCCTCCAAGGATAACCGTTTCATCAGCCCTTTGGATCATCATCAACTTTGTATGGAACTGTTCTTTTTCTGTTTTGTACCAGCGGATCGAGATATTTTCATCCCCCAGTTTTTCGAATTCGGCGGCAACCGGAAGATTGGGAAGCCCGATTTTTTCACTTCCGAAAGCGTTTTGATTCGGATCCAATATCATTTGAATCTTCACACCCCGTTTAGCTGCATCCGTTAATGCCTCGACAACCTCGCGATCGGCAATGTAGAACATGGCAAGATGGATGTTGTCACCCTTTTTTGCATCCTTAATTGCCTTAAGGACATGTTTATTGATTTTTCCTTCCGTTAGCAGTTGTACTGATATCGGTCCTTTATCTGCTGATGTCCCTTTGAACTCAGGAAATGACTTCGGTCCTCCCGAGAATTTCGAAGCGGCTTCTTCGGCTTTAACAAAATCTCCGATGATATTCCCATCCATCTGGAACGCAATGTTGGAATGGAATCCACTTGCGTCATGAGGATTGGCAGATGAGATGATGGCCGTTTTTTCAGTAGCGACCACTTTTCTGTGATTGGCTTTGATATTCATCAGTCTAAGATAGGAACGCAATGTGACCTTTGGTGCGCTTTTAGCCATTGGATTCACAATCCAGCCTTTCCCGCTTTCACCAAACCATTGGAAAAAGGTCCGATATACACCTGAATAGAGAGGATTCGGATCCCGGAGGCGGTCTAAGTTGGTAACAATGACATCAATGCCATTTTTCTTCATCGTTTCCAATGCCTCTAGCTGGTAGGCGTTATAGGAAGTATTCACTTCATCAGTAATGAAAATAACCTGGAGGCCAGGCTTCTTTTTCTTCTGTTCAACCAGATTATCCTTCAGAGTCTCGGTTAGCTTCGGGAAGTTTATCTTTTCATCATAAAAAGCATTAAACAAAAACATGTCGATTACGATATAAGAATCAGCCTCTTCTATGGCTTGATTTATGGTTCGGAAGATTCGCTGCTCATGTTGCAGATCCCCTTGTTCATCGTGATAGGAAAGGTCATAAATGAAATCGATATCCTCGACATGATGAACCTTTCCTTCATAGGAAATGCCATCGGGGAGAGGCTTGTAGCTGTTATAGACGATTACGAGTGCAATGACGATCAAAATGCTGACAAGCAGATAAAATCGTTTTCTTTTGTACCATTTTTTCATAGGGAATCCTCCAACATGGTTAAATTGCTTGCTAACTTTCTATTTTCCCACTTTTGGGGTATATAGAAACATAAATCGTAATCTATGGAAAAAGGCAAGGCGATGAAGTTTGATATAATATAGTTTCGAAAAGTGGAGAGGGGCTGTGGCAGATGGCAAAGCAGTTATTAACAAATGATTGGTGGCCTCTATTGAAAGAGGAATTCAAAAAAGAATATTACCAGGAGCTAAGGGAATTCATTAAGCAAGAGTACAGTCAGCAAGTCATTCATCCTGTTCAGGACGATATTTTCAATGCACTTCACTATACTCCGTATGAAGACGTAAAGGTTGTCATCCTTGGACAGGACCCTTACCATGGCCCTGGTCAAGCGCATGGCCTTAGTTTTTCAGTTAAGCCGGAGGTTCGCATCCCACCTTCTTTAAGAAATATTTTTAAAGAGTTACACACCGATCTAGGCTTTGAGGTTCCGAATAATGGTTACCTAGTCGAATGGGCAAAACAGGGAGTGCTTCTATTGAATACCGTCTTGACTGTTCGTGAGGGAGTGGCCCACTCACACCGCGGAAAAGGATGGGAAATCTTTACGAATCAAGTTATTCGCCTATTGAATGACCGTCCGCAACCTGTTGTATTCGTCCTGTGGGGGAAACCTGCACAAACCAAAAGCTCTTTGATTGATGAGACCCGTCATAAAATCATTAAGTCCGTACATCCGAGTCCGTTGTCGGCTTCCCGTGGTTTCTTTGGCACCAAACCTTTTTCCACAACAAATCAATGGCTGATGGAAATGGGTGAATCCCCAATTGATTGGAAAATCTCGAACCGATGATATGGGCAAGAAAACGAAAAGGGTGAATTGTATGGCGTGCCGTCATTTCTATATAACTTGGGATCCCAGTTTTCCAAAGGGCTGCCGTGCTTTTCAATTTAAAACATCAAATCAGCCTTCTCTTGATGTCTTTCATTCTTCAGGACAGCCATGCTTGAAATTTCAGGCCAAGCCAATTAAGAGGTAGGAAATATGCAAGGTGTTTTCTTCTCTGATTTTTGCTATGCTAGTTATGATAGTTTTGACCTGTATATAGACGAGGTGGTAAAGTTGGATATTTCATCAAGACAAATGTTGGATAAAATCGAAGAGCTTGTTTTAAAAGCGAAACAGGCAAATTCAGAGGATAAGGTGCAGGGGTATGTAATCGCCATTAAGTCCCTTTGTGAAGTAATGGTGGATGAAAAGGCAGCGAACATCAGCATACCGAAGCCAATCACATTGACCCAGCCCGTTATGTCGGCTACACCGAATGTAGAACCGGTTAAAATGGATGAGGCCAATGGGGAGTCCTTGTTCGATTTTTAAATTAGGGAAGGGGAGCGAAATAATTGAAACTGTTCATCATTTTAGGTGCATTGAATGGGTTTATTGCTGTGGCACTAGGTGCATTCGGTGCACACGGACTGGAAGGGAAAATTCCTGATAAATATTTAGAAACCTGGCAAACCGCTGTTCAATATCAAATGTTCCATGCGGTGGGTTTATTGGTAATCGGTTTATTGGCTGGGAAGATTTCAAGTCCGCTGATCAACTGGTCAGGCTGGCTTATGCTAATAGGAATTATCCTGTTTTCCGGAAGCCTATTCGTTCTAAGCGTTACGCAAATCAAAGTCCTTGGTGCCATCACACCGCTTGGCGGGGTTTCATTCTTGGTTGCTTGGGTCTTAATGATCATTGCTGCATATAAATACTTGTAATGAAAAAAGTCATTCCAATATAAGAAGAGCCTCAAAATCAAATAGATTCTGAGGCTCTTCTTTATTTGATTTTCTTTACCTTGGCGAATAGGTGGCAAGCCCAGCGCCTCCAAATGGATACTCATATTCGATTTCTTCATCAAACGTTATATAATCTAAGTATACCATCGGGATTAAGTATCGTTTTCCCGTTTGAGGGTCGCTTATGATTAAGTGATCGCGTCCTGCAGCCTCAATGATTCCTTTGAAGATCTTGGCATTCCATTCCTTGTTGTTTTCAAACGTTGTATAAACTGTGGCTAATTTCCCTTTATTCAAACGCAAGATGTTCTCGATGTATGACGCTTCGACCGGAAGCATGCCAGGTATCTGTGGTCCGGAAGTGGCTGGACTCACCTGCATCGGCATTTGTTGTGGCGTGCCTGCCATAGTGGGCTGTTGTGGCTGGTATGATGGCTGTTGGTATCCTTGCTGCGGGTTGGGATTCTGCTGCCTTAGTTCAGGCTCATTATTCTCATAGGGGTAATAGGGGCTTCCCCCGTACGGGTAGTTACCATAAGGATTATTTTGTGACATTGCATTCCCTCCTAAATTCAAGGTTTAGTTGATGCTGTGGAATTTGGACAATCCAAGAGTATGGACTGGGAGAAACTGTGCGATTTATAGCGACCGGTAGTATTGTATATGTTTTCTGGACAATCCCCGGGTGGCTTAAAAAACCACAATGAAAGTTAAGCGATACATAACGGCTGCCGTTCATGATATAAACCATATCCTCTTGCCGGCCAATGAATAGAAGTAACGTTCCTTCACCTCGCTGGAGTCAGGAATTGCCTTGATCAATTTCCTGAAGCTGAATGGGACTGTGAAAAAATAAATTCATCACTATTGAAAATGTATGGGATGTGGATTGGATTTATTCCATAGCCGGGGAAAAATAAAAAAGAAGGGACGCAAAAAAAGCTTCCGGAAACCGGAAGCCCATCGTCTTATACGTATAGGAATGAAGGTACGTTTTCTTCCGGCAGGATATTGCCTACAAAGAAAGAACC
Organism: Bacillus sp. ISL-4; assembly: GCF_018613275.1. Lineage (NCBI taxonomy): Bacteria > Bacillati > Bacillota > Bacilli > Caryophanales > Bacillaceae > Bacillus > Bacillus sp. ISL-4. Next base: position 110,584 of record NZ_JAGGQN010000035.1, on the reverse strand, counting down.
AAATGCAGCGTAACGTGCACTCACTTCATCAAAACGCATTTCATAGATTAATTTTTTAAATTGAAGGACATCATCTGCGAATAGTGTAACGCCCCATTCATAATCGTCAAAACCGACAGAACCCGAAATGATTTGTTTCACTTTACCGGCATAACTGCGGCCAATCAAGCCGTGGGAACGCATTAAGCCTTTGCGCTCTTCCATGGAAAGCATATACCAATTATCATCGCCATCACGACGCTTGTCCATTGGATAGAAGCACACATGCTTCGCTTTTGGAAGTATCGGATAAAGTCTTGAACGGACATGAGGGTTCTGGTAAGGGTCCTCACCATCTCCTCCAGCTAAGTAATTGCTTAATTCCACGACGGAAACGTATGAATAAGCGGGAACTGTATATTCCGCAAGCTTCGTTTTGTTGAATTCGTTTTCAATTGCATTCAATTCCTCCATGGTTGGGCGGGCAAACATAAGCATGAAGTCCGCTTTCTGACCAACGATGGAATATAGGGCATGGCTGCCTTCATTGTCGCTTTGTGTCATATTCCATTTATCCAGTAAACCTTGGAATTCTGAGATGGCCAATTGGCGTTCGTCACTTGATAACGTTTTCCAAGAAGCCCAGTCGATTAGACGGAAATCATGTAAACAATACCAGCCGTCCAGTGTTTGTGCTGCTTCACTCATTACGATCACTCCTAAGTCTTATTATAACTTTAATATAACATAGTTTCAGTATAAGGAAATTTATATCAACCCGCAAACACCATCACTGTTTTTCGGTGTTCAAACAATTTTCAAATTTGTGGATTGGCAGGGGACCAAAGTGGCTGGAAATTACCTGGCTGCTAGAGTATTCTTAAAAGAAGACGACTATGGATTTTCACCGGATGGTTAAATATAGAAGGAAACAGGGAAAACGTATCTAAAAAAGGAGGAAGAGCCAATGGGTGATTTATTTGAAATATTGGAAGCGAAAGTTATGGGGCATAATTTAAAGATCGTTTTTCCGGAAGGGCTGGATGAACGGATTTTGGGAGCGGCAGCAAGGCTTGCCAAAGCTAAACTGGTGACACCGGTATTGATCGGGGATATCGGGTCGATTCAAGAGAAGGCAAAAGATATGAAAATCTCCCTTGATGCAATCGAAATATATGATCCGAAGAATTATATCATGATGGACGAAATGGTTGAAGCGTTCGTGAAGGTCCGTGAGGGTAAAGCGACCGAGGTACAAGCACGTGAAATCTTAATGGATGAAAACTACTTTGGAACCATGCTCGTCCATATGAAACTGGCACATGGAATGGTGAGTGGTGCAACGCATTCGACTGCCGATACGGTTCGTCCCGCCTTAAGGATCATAAAAACAAAGCCAGGCGTCCAAAAAACATCGGGAGTATTTATCATGGTCCGGGAAGAAGAAAAATATGTGTTCGCGGATTGTGCGATCAATATAAACCCCAATTCCCAAGACCTGGCTGAAATTGCTATAGAAAGTGCGAAGACTGCATTAATGTTCGATATCGAACCGCGTGTGGCAATGCTGAGCTTTTCGACGAAGGGGTCGGCAACATCCCCCGAAACCTTAAAAGTGGTTGATGCTGTCGATTTGGCAAAAGAAATGGTCCCTGAAGTCATTCTTGATGGGGAATTTCAGTTTGACGCGGCTTTTGTTCCTTCGGTAGCAAGAAAAAAAGCGCCGGATTCCCTTCTTCAGGGGGATGCGAATGTTTTTATTTTCCCAAGTCTTGAAGCAGGGAACATTAGCTATAAGATGGTACAGCGCTTGGGTGGCTTCGAAGCGGTTGGTCCGATCCTACAGGGGCTGAACCGTCCGGTGAATGACCTTTCGAGGGGATGCAGTGAAGAGGGTGTATATAAACTGGCTGTCATTACAGCGGCACAGGGATTTGTGGCGCAGTATCAATAGCCAGCTTGAGGATTAAATGTAGAGGGAGATTCGTATGAGTGAAACAGATTCATTATTAATGCAGCAAGAGTGGAGGATTATTGATCAATCTTCCGTTGGACCTCAGTTTCCAGCTCTGGAGTCCTTTGCGATGGATGATACATTTTGTGCTTCCGTAGGGGCAGGTAAATCAGCGGCCGTAGCCAGAGCGTGGGTACATCATCGAACCATCGTCATGGGTATACAGGATACGAAGTTGCCTTTTCTTAAAAAGGGTTTGGATCATTTAGAAGAACATGGTTTTCAGGCCATCGTGAGGAATTCCGGAGGGCTGGCAGTCGTGCTGGATGAGGGTGTCCTTAATTTGTCGCTCATTTTTCCTGAAAACGAGCAGAAAATTGAAATCAATCGTGGATATGATGCGATGTGGGAGCTTGTCCAATTGATGTTTGCCGATTTCCCGGTCACGATGGAGGCAAGGGAAATCGTCGGTTCCTATTGTCCTGGAAGTTATGATTTAAGTATAAATGGGCAAAAGTTTGCCGGTATATCCCAACGCAGAATTCGCAATGGCGTAGCGGTGCAAATCTATTTGTGTGTCAATGGAAGCGGGGCTGAACGTGCCAGTCTCGTGAAGGGTTTTTATGATGCAGCTAAAGGAAATGAAGAAACCAAATTCGCTTATCCCGATATCGTCCCTTCGGTAATGGCGTCCCTAACGGAATTGTTGGGCGTGCAATTGAGTGTTCAGGACGTTATGCTCAGATTCCTGCATGTATTGAAGGAACATAGCGAAAGGATATTTTCTGACACTCTTTCCGTTCAGGAATGGCCGATGTATGAGGCATACTTGACAAGAGTGGTGGAACGCAATGATAAAGTATTCGATGCATTAAAGGATTGATATGAAAGAAGCCGTTCCCGGAATTCAGGAATGGCTTTTTTCATTAAATACGACTTTAGCATTCACTGAAACTGTAAAAGGCCTGTATGATAGGCGGAGATATTATTGATTCTTTCTTGAAACAATGAAAAAAGAGCCTTGTCGGCTCCCTTTTTTAAGATAAACATGGGTGAAACGGCCTTTGGCATGTGGTTGATCTATTATAACCGAACCCCACATTATCTTATTACTCGGCCATTTTTTCCAAATTGCCATTCCGGTCCATCTTGAACTTCGTTGCCGGACGTTCCTCTTCCTCTAACAGGACCAGCTTTCTTGCTCGATTCATGATATTCATCAAAGTTTCATAATCTTCCTGCATCAAGCCGCTGTTTTGTTCCAGGTGGCTGATTTTATTCTCCAAATCTTCATTTCGCTTTTTCAGCCCTTTAATTTCAAGCTTCAATCTTTCATTTTCGGTTTTTAATACTTCAGCTTGAAGCATGCGGCCGTTCATAGATTCCAAATAAGCGATGACGGCATCAAGGCTCATGGCCGTTTCCAAAGTCACTGGTGTTTGCTGTGTCATAGGAGCGAGGGCTTCAGCCACAACGAATTCCTCTGCTGCTTCATAATTGGTAGTATCGACTTCGGATTTCAACTCTAGTTCCTCTTCTTGTACTTGGGGAACCATTATGTCGGAAATCGTTGGGGACGGCGGTGTATAAAGAAGCCGTTTTTTCCCTCCTTGATCTTTTCCAAGGATCCTTTGCCGCTGCTTACGCTGTTTCTTGGCAAGGGAAAGCGCTTTATCATAATTATGGCGGACAACTGCATTCCAGCGGAATCCGCATGCTGCAGAGGTGCGATTCAACTTATCTCCTACCTCTTCAAAAGCATTAAGCTGAGTGCTGCCTTCCCGCACATGGCGCAATACCGTTTCTGCCAAAAGCAAATCATCTTCTTCTGTCCAGGCGTCTTGACGAACCTTCATTTCTACATACTCCCTTTCTGGTAACTTTTAAAATAAATAACTATATAAAATATCGTGTGGCAGTGATTTATGGAGTGTTCTACTAGCATTTTGGACAAATTCTGGATTTTTTATACAAAAAGGTTAAAAGGATACTAGTTTTTTGATTAATTACATCCTTTTACAGCAGCTGCCCTTTCCTTTTCACATGATCAAGCCCTCTTGATATTCATAAGTAGAAGCGGTAAAATACCCTTTAGTCATATAAATGGATGAAAAATAGTTTGTCATGGAAAGGATGGTGACCGGAGGATGTCCAATGAATTTAGAGTGTGCGATGACTGCTTGGCGGTAAACATTAAAACATTGATCCCGCGTCTTGAAAAGCTTGATCCCGACGCGAAAATTGAAGTGGGCTGTCAATCCTATTGCGGTCCTGGCAGAAAGAAGTCTTTTGCCTTTGTCAATAACCGTCCAGTTGCTGCACCGACAGAAGACGAGTTACTAGATAAAATCAATAAAAAACTAAAGTAGGATCCATGATATATAGGTAGAGTGGATTGTTAGCTTATGATAAATGGAACAAGTAATCATCACCCAGATTCAACACACTGCGGTGATTTTTTATTTTCTTATTTTCAAGACAAAATCAGACTGAAACTTCCGTTTTCTTACAAAAGGACCCCTCTTACTAGCAAGGTGGATGTTAGGGTTTTTTGTCAAAACGCGCTATAATGAATGCATCGAGATTATGAAAAAGAGGGTAGTTCATGGGATATTCCGGCGAAAAATTACAAGAAGAAAAAGTATTCAAGGACCCGGTGCACCGATATATACATGTTCGTGACCGGGTTATATGGGATTTAATAGGGACGAAGGAATTCCAGCGTCTTAGAAGGATCAAACAGCTGGGGACGACTTATTTGACCTTTCATGGTGCGGAACATAGCCGGCTTAGCCATTCGCTTGGAGTATATGAGATTGTCCGGAGAATCGTGGATGATGTTTTCGAGGGCAGACCGGAATGGAAACCTGAGGAACGGTTACTATCCTTGTGCGCAGCACTGCTGCATGATTTGGGTCATGGTCCTTTCTCTCATTCTTTTGAAAAAGTGTTTGACCTGGATCATGAGCAATTCACGCGGCAAATAATCCTCGGCGATACGGAAGTGAATAAGATCCTCCTTAGAGTTGGACGTGATTTTCCTAAAAAAGTGGCAGAAGTCATAGCGAAAACCTATAAAGGCAAATTAGTAGTCAGCCTGATTTCAAGTCAGATCGATGCTGATAGAATGGATTATTTACAGCGTGATGCTTACTTCACTGGCGTTAGTTATGGACATTTCGATATGGAAAGGCTTTTGCGTGTAATGAGGCCAAGGGAAGAGCATGCCGTCATAAAGCAAAGCGGGATGCATGCGGTTGAGGATTATATCATGAGTCGCTACCAAATGTACTGGCAGGTTTATTTCCATCCAGTTACGAGAAGTGCGGAGGTCATACTTACCAAGATTCTGCATAGGGCGAAACATTTATATGAATCCGGTTATGAGTTTGCTCAAGAACCGCACCATTTTTATTCATTGTTCAAGGGAGAAGTGACTTTAACGGACTACTTGAAAATGGATGAAGCGGTGATGCTCTATTATTTCGAAGCATGGGAAGAGGAGAACGATGCGATTTTAAAAGATTTATGCACTCGCTTCGTTAACCGTAAACTATTTAAATATGTTGAATTCCATCCATCGAACAGTCAAATGAACAGGTTGATGGAATTAAGGACGCTATTCAAGAAGGCAGGCATCGATCCGGATTATTATCTTGTCGTCGATTCTTCATCAGATCTGCCGTATGATTTTTACCGTCCAGGTGAGGAAGAGGAGAGACTGCCGATTCACTTGCTGAAAAATAATGGCGAAATTCGTGAATTATCGCGTGAATCCGAAATTGTCGATGCAATTTCAGGGAAAAGAAGAACGGATCATAAGTTGTATTATCCAGCGGATTTATTGCGTGATGAATCTACGAAGAAAAATATAAAAAAACAGATTCGTAAGCTTTTAGAGCTATCGGATTAAAGTGGTACATTTTTGGTGAGGAGTGACGAGCCTTGTTTAAGGATCATGCAAACATTATCAATGCAATTTCTACTGCAGGTGAAATCTCGGGTCGGAAAAAATTACAAAAAATCGTTTATATCGCAAAAAAGCTGTCCTTCCCATTTCATGAAAAGTTCCAGTTTCACTTTTACGGACCGTATTCGGAGGAGTTGACCTTACGGATTGAGGAGCTCTGCGAGATGGGTTACTTGAATGAAGTGAGGGAAAAAAAAGCAGGCTATTATCAATATTGTTATTCGATAACGGATGCCGGCCAGGATTTCCTATCCATACAGGAAGTGGAGATGCCGGCACTCGAGGCATGCCTACAGGATATGAACGAACAGAATGCCCGGTTTTTGGAGCTGGTTTCAACGGTATTATACTTCGACACGCTTGAAAAAGAGGAAGTCACCGAGAAAATTTTCACGCTGAAAAGCAAACAAAAATATACGCTTGAAGAAATTGATGAGGCATATGAATATATTGAGCAGTTAAAAACAAAAGCTAAGCCGAATTGATGGCTTAGCTTTTCCCCATTATGTAAATCTTATAAATCGCTTTTACGGACACCTGCTACTGCTAAATGATTTTTTGACATTTCTTCAATGAAAATCGTCACGGCTTCAGCTGGTGCGCCAGTTGTTTCCGTAACGGCTGCAGTCACCTTTTCGACTAAAGCTTTTTTTTGTTCGTCTGTACGGCCTTCAAGCATTTTGACTGTTACATATGGCATCTCTTTTCCCCCCTTCCTCTCTTATCTTGTAGTGTTTCACAATGGAAAAAGAATTGCAAGACACGGAAGTCAGAGTTTTTTCACTTCTTGGACTTTTGATGTATACTAACGGTAATAAACAATGGGGGAGAAGCTATCGATGGAATTCTTTGATCAAATAGGACGGTTTTTGGCTTATCCTTTGGAAAAGCTTCCATATGTCATTGTGTCACTGTTAATCGCATTTACGGTTCATGAATTTTCCCATGCTTATGTGGCCTATAAGTTCGGTGACCCGACTGCAAAGAATGAAGGAAGAGTCACATTGAATCCGATTTCTCATTTGGATCCGATCGGAACATTGCTGATATTAATAGCCGGATTTGGTTGGGCTAGACCTGTACCGGTTAATCGTTTTCATTTCAAGAATCCAAAGTTGGCAGGAGTGCTCGTCTCTTTTGCCGGTCCGTTCAGTAATTTGATTGTTGCAATTTTGGGTTTTTTAATTTTTTACGGATTGCTTGCAGCAGGCGTTGGACCTGATTTACCGTTTTTCGTCGAGCCCTTCTTAACTATACTCATAAATTTAAATGTCCTTTTATTTGTATTTAATCTGATACCGCTGCCGCCGCTTGATGGTTATAGGATCGTACAGGATCTTGTTTCAGCGGACTTGCGGGCAAAAATGACCCAGTATGAACAATATGGCTCCCTGATTTTTTTGATTTTGATCATCACACCGCTGAGCGATTATACAATCAGACCGATTATGGATACCGGTATTAAATTTGTAGGAGGCATCCTGAGTCAATTTTTTTCACTTTTGTTTTTTTAACCAATAATAAGGAATGACAAACGATAAAGGGGGATACAAACATGGAAGAACAACCAAAGAAAAAGGTAGGCTTCAATATTATAAAAAACGACCCTACAGAAGGTCATGGCGGATATGGAGCAGGGGTTTTAACGCTCGATAATATTTCGCCGGTCATCATCGATGTGGATGCAGGTGAAGCAGAGGTCGATATCGGCGCGATGCATGCAAGAAGTGCAGTGGAAAAAGGGATCAAGTTTTTAAAGACTAAAGAGGAAGTCCCGAATGCCAAACCTTACTGGCTTGTTTGGGTGACCATTGAGGCCACTCAAAACGGTCCGCACTATGCAGGTGTGACAGCATGTGAAATGATGGTCGACAGGTCAATTAGACGCGGTTACAAATCGCTTCCGGAGCATGTCAACCGGATGGATAAATCGCTGAAACGAAAAATCATTGTCGAGGACATGGACGATAAATCAAAGCGCGTGCTTGCAGACTTCCTGAAAAACCATGATGCAGGAATGTGGGAGCGTTCTTCAGATCAGCTGAAGGAATCATTGACGGTTTGAATCTTGTTTAATGGATGAAATGTTAAGTTTAGTGAAAAATGCACTTGTAGGAAAGCGATAAAATCAGTAAACTTAAAGACAGCAGTTTAGTCACTGTGGAACTAGGACAGAAAAACCCCCGAAGCCGCTGCCGGCTTCGGGGGTTTTTCGTTATCCCCAAGGTTTTAAGACTTTTTTGTACCACGGGGCCTTTTTATGTTCTTCTTCTTTTGGGGCATGTTTCGGATTCTCACCCTTAAAGTGCTCGGCACAGTATTCGACAGGCTCGGTTCCTTTAACATAATAAGTCAATCTTGAGACAGGACAATCCTTTGTAGCCAATTTTCCGCTTACGGGATTCACGTTTACCCCGATCACGTTTTTGGTTTCCTTAAACGATTTTGCCGGTTTCCCTTCTAGACCCTTTTCCATATAAGAAGCCCAGATTTTCTTTGCATAGCCTTTTTCAGCAGGGATCTCGATCTTTTTGCCTTGATCATATCCAGTCCATACTCCTGCTACAAGCTCCGGTGTGTAACCGATCATCCAGCTATCCGTCGGGGTGGAGCCTGATTTGCCGGCATATGGGCGGGTCAGCTGGGAACTGATGGTGCTGCCGGTCACTTTCGTATAGCCATTTAAGGTTTCATCGAAAACACCTGTAAGCATCTGGGTCATGACAAATGCCTTGTCCTCATCCAGAATCTGTTCCGGTTTCTCATTTTCATCAAAAATCACTTCACCTTTTTGATTTTCAACCTTTTTGATAAATACGGGTTTAACCTTCTTGCCGCCGTTAGCCAGAATGCTATATGCGTTCACCATTTCAATCGCCCTTACACCTGACGTACCGAGTGCCAGGGAAGGAACCGCATCCATCTTTGCCGTGATTCCGAAACGATGCGCCGTATCGACCAATGTCTGTTCCCCAAGGAACAAGTGCGTTTTTACGGCGAAGATATTATCGGAAAGAGCAATGGCCTGGGCCATCGTGATTTCGCCTTCCGCATATTGATGGTTGTAATTATGCGGTGTGTAAGATGAGTGACCATCATCGAAAGAAAATGTAGTTGTCTCGCTCTTTAAGGTGGTGGACGGTGTGAAACCGTTCTCCAGCGCTGAATAGTATAGCAATGGCTTCATGGTTGAACCAGGCTGGCGAACGGCCTGTGTAGCCCGATTGAATGGTGACTCGGAATAATCTTTACCGCCGACGAGAGCACGGACCTCTCCGGTATCCGGATCCATTGCCACGATCGAGGCTTGAATGCCTGAAGACTTGGGTATGGTATTGGAAAGAACCTCTTCGGCAACATCCTGCTGGGTTTCGTCCAGTGTGGTATAGACCCTAAGCCCGCCGAGCTCGATCGTCCGGTCATCCAAATGAAGCTGAGACTTTAAAGCTTGTTTGACGGCATCTTGGAAATAGGGAGCGGTCTTATTGGTGACCGTTCCGTGCTCGCCCTTTAATGTAAGGGATGTTCGCAACGCTTCCGCGATATTTTTTCCTGAAATGTAGTTTTTGTTTTTCATGGCTTGCAGGACAACTTTCTGCCTTGATTTCGCTTTTTCAAAGTTATCCAATGGTGAATAGTTTGACGGCCCTTTTGGTATTCCGGCCAGCATGCTCGCTTCAGGAAGAGTCAAATCCTTGGCATCCTTGCCAAAGTAATATTGACTTGCAGCTTGGGCCCCATATGCGCCGTGGCCATAGTAAATCGTATTTAAATAGCCTTCTAGAATTTCCTTTTTGGAGTAGTTCATTTCTAAACGTATCGTATAAAAGGCCTCATTAAACTTACGCGACCACGTTTTGTCATGCCCAAGAAACAGATTCCTGGCATACTGCTGGGTAATGGTGCTTGCACCCTGGACTTTGGACATTGCCTTAATATCAGCAAGGATGGCACCGCCGATCCGCTTTATATCAAATCCGTTATGAGTGTAAAACTGACGGTCCTCAACGGCGACAGTCGCTTTGATGAGCTGTGGTGAAATCGACTCCATTCCGGCCCAATAACGTTTCTGGCCATTATCTGTTTCACCGATCACATTTCCATCATCACTATAATAGAGAGTGGACTGCGGCACGACCAATGGGGGAGGACCTAATATTTTTGCATAAATCAGTAAAGAGAGAAGCAATACAAAGAGTATCATGAGCCCGATTGTGGCAAGGATGATGAAGGCCCGTACATATTTAGTTGTCCTTTTAAATCGTTCGCTTGGAATCAATTCCATTGCTTTCACCTCTCTTATCAGGTAAGAATCTAGTATCTATTACTATTATGGAAAAAAAAGAAAATTTTAAACGTAAGAACTGCATTTATGAAATTTATCTTGCAATTCTGCTAGATTCGTCTATAATTTTTCTAGCTAATGACTATACCGATTTTGGGGAACCTATAAGGTGACTGACAATATGAAATGGAAAAGGAGCGTTAATAAATGAGCATTTGGTTTACTGAAAAACAAACAGAGAATTTTGGTATTACGATGAAAGTGAATCGTACTTTACATACGGAGCAAACTGAGTTTCAAAAGCTTGATATGATTGAAACGGAAGAGTGGGGCAATATGCTATTGCTTGATGACATGGTAATGACTTCACAGCGTGATGAGTTCGTTTACCATGAAATGGTAGCCCATGTTCCTTTATTTACCCATCCTAATCCAGAGAACGTTTTGGTTGTAGGTGGAGGGGACGGAGGAGTTATCCGTGAAATCCTAAAACACCCAAGTGTAAAAAAAGCTACATTGGTGGATATCGATGGGAAAGTTATCGAATACTCAAAGAAATTCCTGCCTGAAATTGCAGGCATGCTTGAAGATCCGCGTGTAGACGTACAAGTTGGGGATGGCTTCATGCACATCGCCAAAAGTGAAAATGAATATGATGTGATTATGGTTGACTCGACTGAACCTGTCGGACCTGCTGTCAATTTATTCACAAAAGGTTTTTATGCCGGGATTTCCAAAGCTTTGAAAGAAGATGGAATTTTTGTGGCACAATCCGACAACCCTTGGTTTAAAGCGGACTTAATTCGCGATGTACAACGTGATGTGAAAGAAATATTCCCAATCACAAGCCTATATTTAGCGAATATCCCGACGTATCCAAGCGGCCTTTGGGCGTTCACGATCGGGTCGAAAAAATATAATCCATTAGAAGTGGCTGAAGACCGTTTCCATGAAATAGAAACGAAATATTATACAAAAGAACTTCATAAAGCAGCTTTCGTTCTGCCTAAATTCGTTCAAGATTTAGTGAAGTAAGGGAGGCATGGACCATGAAATTCGATGAAGCCTATTCAGGCAATGTATTCATTAAAAGCCACCCTGTTTTTGAGGAATCAGAAGCTGTACTATACGGCATGCCGATGGACTGGACGGTAAGTTTCCGTCCGGGTTCTCGATTCGGCCCTACCCGGATTCGTGAAGTTTCGATTGGTTTGGAAGAATACAGTCCATATTTAGATCGTGAATTAGAGGAAGTTAAATTCTTTGATGCCGGGGATATTCCATTACCATTCGGCAACCCGCAGCGCAGTATCGATATGATTGAAAAATTTGTCGACAGCTTGTTGGATGCAGGTAAGTTCCCAATGGGTATGGGAGGGGAACATCTTGTCACATGGCCAGTCATTAAAGCCATGTTCAAAAAGTATCCCGATATGGCCATCATCCATATGGATGCCCATACAGATTTACGTGAGGATTATGAGGGAGAGCCGCTTTCCCATGCGTCCATCATCCGTAAATCCGCAGAACTTATCGGCCCGAAAAATGTATACTCTTTCGGCATTCGTTCCGGTTTGAAGGAAGAATTCCAATGGGCAAAAGAAAATGGCATGCACATCTCTAAATTTGAAGTTCTTGAACCTCTGAAAGAAGTACTGCCGCAGTTAGCTGGTCGTCCTGTGTATGTGACGATTGACATCGATGTTCTTGATCCTGCGCACGCGCCTGGGACAGGCACCGTAGATTGTGGAGGCATCACTTCAAAAGAGCTTTTGGCTTCGATTCATGAGATAGCACGGTCTGAGATTAATGTAGTCGGCTGCGATTTAGTAGAAGTGGCACCGATTTATGATCCATCCGAGCAAACTGCGAACACGGCTAGCAAGCTGATTCGCGAAATGATTCTAGGTTGGGTTCAAAAAGGTTAATGATGGAAGACTTGACTGTTCCCGTTTTTAGCGGGAATGGTCTTTTTTTATCCATTCAGGAAAAGAATTTTACATCTGAAGGACCCTTTTTGGATAATTCCGCCCCAATGAGTCATTATTGCGTTAAAATCAAATGAATTGCAACAACGTGATTTCGACAGTTTATCCTCACACTTTTGAATTTACACGTTATTTTCCGCTCCAAGTTGAAACTTCCTTGAAGAATATTTATACTTATAAAGTTAAGAACGACATGATGAAGGAAGTGTAGCTTTGACTCTTCATGATATAGATAAGCATGCTATTAAAGTGACTTTACAGACAAAAATCATGCACGGCTCAGAAACGGAGACGTATGAGCTGGTGACATTTGGTACAAAAATGTATAAAGGTACAGATTTATATTTGCAATATAAAGAGGAAAATGAAGCCGGTCAAACACAAACGACCATTAAGCACAAACCGGATGAAACGATCCTGCTTAGAAATGGCGCCATTAAAATGAGGCAGCTTTTCCGCCTGCAGGAAGCGACAAATGGACATTATGAAAGTATATATGGCAGGTTAGGATTACGGACGACCGCGAAGAAGATACATCATCAATGGGATGAACAGACCAAACAAGGGAAACTTGTCCTTAAATATACGTTACATATGCAGGGAAGCGAACCCGGTCAATATGAGATGACGATTTCCTACAAGGAGGAAGCATAGCGCATGAATATAGTAAAAGAGGTACAGGAAAAACTGAAAGAAGAGATTAAAGCGGCAGTCGTTAAAGCTGGTTTAGCAACGGAAGAGCAGATTCCAAATGTTGTATTGGAACTGCCAAGAGATAAGACACACGGAGACTATTCCACGAATATGGCCATGCAATTAACGAAGATTGCAAAGAAGGCGCCAAAGATGATAGCAGAGTCAATCATCGAAAACTTTGACAACTCAAAAGCATCCATCGAAAAAATCGAGATTGCAGGACCTGGTTTCATCAACTTCTACATGAATAATTCCTATTTGACAGAATTGATTCCTGTTATTTTGAAAGTGGATGAAGCATATGGGGAAAGTGACTTTGGTAAAGGCGAAAAAATCCAAGTGGAGTTCGTTTCCGCGAACCCGACCGGTGATCTTCACCTTGGTCATGCCCGTGGTGCAGCAGTGGGTGATACGTTATGTAATATCCTCTCTAAAGCAGGTTATGATGTTTCACGTGAATACTATATCAATGACGCAGGAAACCAAATTAATAATTTGGCCATTTCCATAGAAGCCCGCTATTTCCAGGCACTTGGCCTCGAAAAGGATATGCCGGAGGGCGGTTATCATGGCGAAGATATCATTGGCATCGGTAAGACACTTGCCAGTGAATATGGGGATAAATATGTAAATGCCGATGAAAAGGAACGTTTTGAATTCTTCCGTGAATACGGCTTGAAATATGAAATGGAAAAACTGAAAACGGACTTGGGTAATTTCCGTGTCGGATTCGATGTATGGTACTCCGAAACATCTCTATATCAAGACGGTAAAATAGATGAGGCACTCAAAGTGTTGAGGGACAGGGGCCATGTTTACGAGGAAGATGGGGCTACATGGTTCCGCTCTACGGAACTAGGCGATGATAAAGACCGGGTGCTTATTAAGCAGGATGGGTCTTACACATATCTGACACCGGATATTGCCTATCACCGTAATAAATTGGAGCGCGGCTTTGAAACGCTGATCAATATCTGGGGTGCAGACCACCACGGCTATATACCGCGTATGAAAGCAGCGATCGAAGCATTAGGGTACAAACGCGAGCAGCTTGAAGTGGAAATCATCCAGCTTGTTCACCTGTACAAGGATGGCGAGAAAATGAAGATGAGTAAGCGTACCGGTAAAGCAGTTACGATGCGTGACCTTGTTGATGAAGTAGGTCTGGATGCAACCCGTTATTTCTTTGCGATGAGAAGTGCGGATACTCACATGGATTTCGATTTGGATCTTGCGGTATCACAGTCCAATGAAAACCCGGTTTATTATGCACAGTATGCCCATGCCCGGATTTCTAGCATTTTACGTCAAGGTGTGGAACAAGGGATCAGCTATGAAGGTGTCACTGATTTCTCTGCCCTAGCTACTGAAAAAGAAGTGGAGCTTTTGAAGAAATTAGGAGAATTCCCGCAGGCAATAGCGGAAGCAGCCGAAAAACGGATGCCTCACCGCATGACGAATTATATATTTGACCTGGCTTCTACATTCCACAGTTTCTACAATGCAGATAAGGTTCTGGATGTTGAAAAGATGGAAAGAAGTAAGGCACGTTTAGGACTGGTCAAATCCGTCCAAATTACCTTAAAGAATGCATTAGCTATAATCGGGGTTTCGGCACCGGAAAAAATGTAATGGAAAAAGCGGCTGTTTCTAACGAAACAAGCCGCTTTTTTTAGGTTAATTAGCACTCGACGGCACCGCCGCTCACCCTTTTTACACCACGAACCTTAGCTATATCTTCAATCAGCTGCAACATTGCCCGATCCTTCATCTTGGCTTCGATCATGAAATCGACGTCCTGTCCAAGATTCTTAAGGACTTTAAAAAGGGGCATGATGAAGTCCAAATCGATATAATCTGCATGTGACCGAAATTCACCTGCCGATTTTGGGGATGAAATATGAATCTTTGGTACTGCTCCTGCTTGCCTCCAGGTGGTGAACACCTCGGTGAGCAGCTCGTTTAGCGGCTCATCTGAAAGGTTTGCGAGATGATGGTGGTAATCGAATACAAGAGGGATGCCTTCCCTCTTACATACGCTCAGGGTTTCAGATGCTGTATAGGTTTTATCATCATTCTCAAAAGTCATTCTTTCCTTGACATGCATAGGCAGCGATGTAAGGTTGTCATGAACCCTTATAAGGGCGGACTCTTTATCACCATAGGCCCCACCGACATGGATATTGATGAAAGAGGTGTCCGCAATGCCCATTGCATCAAGCATTTTATAATGGAACTCCATATCTTTTACGGCATTTTGTGTAATCCCGGGCTTAGGGCTGGTAAACAGCGTAAACTGATTGGGATGAAAGCTGATCCTCATCTTGTGTGCAGTGGCCCAATCGCCAAGCTGTTTCCACTCTTTTTTAAAAGGTGTAACGAAATCCCATTCTATTTCGGGATGTGTGGCTAAAGGAACAATGGAACTGGACATCCGGTATATTTCTATTTGGTGTGCCGTGTTATATTGAAGGACCCTTAAGGTATTTTCAATGTTCTGCCTTGTCACATCCAGGAGTTTTTCCATTCCCTTTTCCGTGCCAAGTGAGCTATATCGCTTGTAAGTAAGTGTCTTAGCCGGAGAAGCTTCCCATAAACAGGTGGCATTGGATACGAATCCAAATCTTATTTTCATTATATTTTTCTCCTTGAGCAACGGGATGTCAAAGAAAAGGAGAAAGGATTGCAGCCAGCGATTCTTTTGCTGAACGGACTACATTCATGTTGGAAATCTCGTCTCCGTTTAGCGGCTTGGATTCAGCTAGGTCCACTGCCAACTCCTTTTCTACATCTTCTATAAATGTCCGGTCAAATACGATGCAATTGATTTCACTATTTAAAAAACAACTGCGTTTATCAAAATTAGCCGTACCGATATCACACAATATATCATCAATCAGAATCACTTTAGAATGGTAGAACCCTTTTTGAAATTGCATGATTTCAGCCCCTTCTTTTATTAGTACCCGGAAATAGGGAAATGAAGCTTCCTTGACAAGGGCATGGTCTGAAATTTCAGGTACGATGATCGTAACGGTAACATTGCGTGCAAGTGCTTCCCTTAATTCTTGAAATAAAGTTCGACTGGGAATGAAATATGGAGTCCCGATAATGATTTTTTTAGTGGCTTGCCGAATTACGTGTGTAAGTGACTGTTCAAGATCACTGCCATTCGTGACAACAAATTGCTGTGCCTGCGTCCCGGGTGTCAATGTCGGGAAATAGGCAGGCGTTCCTCTATAATCCTCGTTTGTATCATAGAACCAATCCGAGAGGAAGACTTCCTGAAGGTCCTTTACACCTTCCCCGGTCATTTTTAAATGGTAATCTCTCCACGGGTTCAGCTTCTCCCCTTGGTTTATATACTCCTTACCGATATTAAAGCCGCCAAGATAGCCAATTTTTCCATCTATCACCGTAATCTTACGGTGATTTCTTTTTTGTATTGTATAGAAAAGGAAGGGGAGTTTCGGTTTAAAGCTGAAAGAAAAATGAACGCCGCTTTTAGTTAGTTCCTGAATGTTTTGGCGGGACATCTCTTTACTTCCTACCCAATCGGCTAAAAGCCGCACTTCCACGCCCTCTTCCGCTTTTGACTGCAGTAACTTCAAAAAGTCCTTGCTGAATTTATCATTTTTTACAATATAAAATAGGATATGGATGGAATCCTTAGCTTGCTTTACTTCCTTCATGTAATCATCAAACAGGATTTTCCCTGATGTGAATACAGTCATGTCGCTGTTCCGAGGCGGATATTTTATGTTGGTTGCGTGCTTCAAATAACGCTTATGCCCTACCTTAAGATCCACCCAGCACCAAGAGAAGATCAATAAAAATATGGAGGCAATCGTAGTGATTATCTTCAAAAAACCCCCCCCTAAATAATTATATTTAGTTTGGCTCTAATTCCCTGTTAGTAACCATTAAAAAGCGGGGAGAGGGTCCTCATTTTTTTAAAATGCAGAAGGGTAATACGAGAAATTGTCGAATTATAATAATTAAGATCCAGAAAAATTAA
This sequence comes from Bacillus sp. ISL-4, assembly GCF_018613275.1. Classification (NCBI taxonomy): domain Bacteria; kingdom Bacillati; phylum Bacillota; class Bacilli; order Caryophanales; family Bacillaceae; genus Bacillus; species Bacillus sp. ISL-4. The sequence continues at coordinate 93,694 of NZ_JAGGQN010000035.1, read as the reverse complement.
ATAGTTTTAGAAAGAAAAAAGTTGACTGAATGCTCATTCATTATATAATGGAATTAATTAAATTTCAGAAAAATGCCAAATTTCCCAAAATGGTGCCTGGCATTTGCAATTTACTAAAGAGGGGGAAAGACTGCATGGAAATGAATGGTTTACTGTGGATCAACTTAGTTGCATTCCTGCTTGTAACCGCTTACGCCGCCGGTTTGTTTGTCTACTTGATAAAGACCCGTATAGCTTATATAAAACTGGGCAAAAAAGTGGAATTCGATAACCGTGTGAAAGATCGTCTTGTTAAAATAGGGGTTTATGTATTTGGACAGAAGAAGCTCTTTAAAGATAAAAAGAGCGGGATCATTCATGCCATGTTATTTTATGGTTTCATCTTAGTGCAATTTGGTGCACTTGACTTTTTCGTTAAAGGCTTAAGACCGGGGTGGCATTTACCGTTTGGCCCTGTTTATCCGGCCTTTACTTTCTTCCAGGAGATTGTGACGCTTACCGTTCTAGTTGCAATCTTATGGGCGGCATACCGCCGTTATGTCGAAAAGCTCGTTCGCTTGAAAAGGGGTTTCAAAGCAGGTTTGGTTGTCATCTTCATCACCGGTATCATGATCACCGTATTACTGGGGAATGGAATGGGAATGATCTGGCATGGACACGATGCAACTTGGTCAGAGCCAGTCGCATCAAGCATCGCTTTCCTATTCGGCTGGATGGGGACAACAGCGGCAACAGTCGTTTTTTATGTAGCTTGGTGGCTGCATTTACTGATCATATTATCTTTCCTTGTTTATATCCCGCAATCTAAGCATGCTCACTTGATTGCCGGTCCGATAAATGTATTCCTGAATCGACTGGATAATCCGGGGAAATTGAAACCGGTTGATTTGGAAGAAGAGGTTTTCGACAAAGAAGGCGATCAATATTACGGTGCCAAATATATCGAAGATTTGACGCAGTACCAAATGGTGGACCTCTATGCCTGTGTGGAGTGCGGGCGCTGTACGAATATGTGCCCGGCTACAGGTACCGGTAAAATGCTGTCACCGATGGATATCATAATCAAGATGCGTGACCATTTAACAAATACAGGCGCTGCCGTTACAACGAAGCAGCCATGGGTACCATCTTTTGTTTTTGGAAATACGAAGGGTAATAAGATAGCTTTGGCTGGTGCCGCGCAGGGGGCGCAGGAATCTGCTGCAGCAACCGAGGCTTACAGTCCAAGCCTTATTGGCGAAGTCATTACGGAAGAAGAGCTTTGGGCTTGTACCACATGCCGGAATTGTGAAGATCAATGCCCGGTAATGAATGAACATGTCGATAAAATCATCGATATGCGCCGTTATCTAGTGTTGACAGAGGGCAGACTTGATCCTGATGCGCAACGTGCCATGACGAATATTGAGCGTCAAGGAAACCCGTGGGGACTGAACCGTAAAGAGAGGGAAGATTGGCGAAGCCTTCGGGAAGATGTCAGCGTCCCTACCGTGAAGGAATTAAAAAAGGCAGACGAAGAATTCGAGTATTTATTCTGGGTAGGTTCAATGGGATCGTACGATAACCGCAGCCAGAAGATTGCCCTTTCCTTTGCTAAATTATTGAATGAAGCGGGCGTCAAATTTGCAATTCTCGGAAATAAGGAGAAAAACTCAGGGGATACTCCCCGTCGATTGGGTAATGAGTTTGTCTTTCAGGAGCTTGCAATGAAAAATATAGAAGAGTTCCAGAAGAATGAAATTAAGAAAATCGTGACGATCGATCCGCATGCATACAATATCTTTAAGAATGAGTATCCGGATTTTGGCTTGGAAGCGGAAGTGTATCACCATACTGAACTGTTAGCCAAACTTGTCAGTGAAGGCAGGTTGGTGCCTCAGTACCCGGTGAATGAGACGATTACATTTCACGATTCCTGTTACTTGGGAAGGTACAATGAAGTTTACAGCCCACCGCGTGAAATCTTGCAATCCATTGATGGTGTGAAACTTATTGAGATGGAGCGTAACCGAGAGAAGGGTATGTGCTGTGGAGCTGGAGGCGGTTTGATGTGGATGGAAGAGGAAACAGGAAACCGCATTAATGTGGCCCGTACCGAACAAGCGCTAGCCGTCAGTCCAACGGTGATCAGCTCAGGATGTCCTTATTGCCTGACCATGCTATCTGATGGGACGAAAGCAAAAGAAGTTGAGGAAAATGTTAAAACGTATGATGTAGCTGAACTACTAGAAAAAGCGGTCATTGGTGAAAATAAATCGATTGCCTCTTAATTTAAAATGGAATTGCCTGCTTCTTCTAAATGGGTTGGATCAAATGGAAGCAGGCAATATTTTCAAATATTTATAAACTAAATATTTTCATTTTTGAGAAAAATGTGTAATATAATATATTATTAAGCGCTTACAAAACTATTTTTTTAACTCCAAATTGAGCGAGCGTTCAATCAATGTTACTTATAGGGGGAAATAATGATGGCGAAAACAGTGATTATTAGCGGTGTGAGAACACCTTTTGGTAAATTTGGCGGTGGTCTTAGCAGTTTGACGGCATCACAACTTGGTGGAATAGCAATCAAAGAGGCACTTGTTCGGGCTGGGGTCGAAGGCAGCCAAGTAGACGAGGTTATCATGGGGAATGTACTTCAAGCAGGCCAAGGCCAAATACCGTCCCGTCAGGCAGCCCGTCATGCTGGATTGCCTTGGGAAGTGAAAACGGAAACCATTAATAAAGTATGCGCATCAGGACTTCGCAGCGTAACATTGGCTGATCAGATCATTCGCTTAGAAGAAGAAGAAATCATTGTTGCCGGTGGAATGGAATCGATGAGCAATGCGCCTTATATCCTTCCGAAAGCAAGGTGGGGACTAAGGATGGGTGATGGTGAACTGAAGGATACGATGATTTCGGATGGACTTAGCTGCAGTTTTACGGGCGTCCATATGGGGACTTACGGAAACAGTACTGCCGATGATCTTGAAATCACCCGTGAGGAACAAGATAGCTGGGCTTACGAGAGTCATCAAAAGGCGATAAAGGCAATCGATGGCGGTATTCTTGCAGAAGAAATCATTTCCGTACAGGTGCCGGTACGAAAAGGCGAACCAATTACCATCGAACATGATGAAGCTCCAAGAAAAGATACATCTGCCGGTAAGTTAGCTAAATTAGGTCCAGCCTTCAATAATGAGGGGACCATTACGGCAGGTAATGCACCAGGTGTCAATGATGGGGCAGGTGCACTCGTACTGATGAGTGAGGAACGTGCGGAAAAAGAAGGGAAAACGCCTTTTGCTTATATTTTAGCTCATGCAGAAGTGGCAGTGGAAGCAAAGGACTTCCCTAAAACGCCAGGTTTGGTCATAAATGAACTCCTGAAGAAGACAGGTAAATCGATAGAGGAAATTGATTTGTTTGAAGTGAACGAAGCATTTGCAGCGGTGGCACTGGCCAGTGGGAAAATTGCCAACATCGCGCCGGGAAAAGTGAATGTGAACGGAGGGGCTGTAGCATTAGGTCACCCAATCGGGGCGAGTGGTGCCCGCATCATCATTACGCTGATGCATGAACTGAAACGCCGCGGAGGGGGATTGGGCATCGCAGCGATCTGTAGTGGCGGCGGTCAGGGAGATGCCATTTTAATTGAAGTGCCTAAGCAAGGATAATAGTTTCATAGATAAATGAGGGGGGATTTTCATGGGCATTCAAAAAGTGATGGTCATTGGTGCGGGACAGATGGGATCTGGCATTGCCCAGGTCTGTGCAATGAGCGGTTATGAAGTTCTTTTACACGATTTAAAAGATGAATATGTAGAAAAGGGGTTAGGGACAATTACCAAGAACCTTTCCCGGCAGGTTGAAAAAGGGAAAATGGAATCCGGGGAGAAAGATGAAATCCTTTCCCGGTTGACTTCATCGACGGATTTGAAAAATGCGGCTGCGGTAGATTTAGTGATTGAAGCTGCGGTGGAAAACATGGAAATAAAAACAAGAATATTCGCCGAGTTGGATGAAATCACACCGCAGCACGTCATTCTTGCATCCAATACATCTTCGCTTCCGATTACCGAGATAGCCGCTGCCACGAAAAGGCCGGAAAAGGTAATTGGCATGCACTTTATGAACCCCGTTCCAGTCATGAAGCTGGTTGAAATCATTCGAGGCCTTGCTACATCGGATGAAGTTTATAAAGAAGTTGAAAAGATGGCTGAATCCTTGAACAAGGTACCGGTGGAAGTCAATGATTTTCCAGGTTTTGTAGCTAATCGGATTTTAATGCCTATGATCAATGAGGCCATCTATACACTATACGAGGGCGTCGCTACTAAAGAGGCGATCGACGACGTAATGAAACTGGGAATGAACCATCCGATGGGCCCGCTTACGCTAGCTGACTTCATTGGGCTAGACACATGCTTGTATATAATGGAGACCCTTCACCAAGGGCTGGGAGACGATAAATACCGACCGTGTCCGCTGTTAAGGAAATATGTAAAAGCTGGGTGGCTAGGCAAGAAATCAGGACGGGGCTTTTACGAATATAACTAATCATGGAAAGATGTGCAGCTATGGAGGGATGAAGGATGGATTTCAGGTTTACAGAAGAACAGGAAATGATGCGGAAAATGGTAAGCGCTTTTGCGGAGAATGAGATCACTCCTCATATCGGGGCAATGGAAACAGGCGTGTTTCCAAAAGAAATTCTGAAAAAAATGGGTGAGCTTGGTTTGATGGGAATTCCGATTTCAGAAGAATACGGTGGAGCGGGTATGGACTTCATGTCTTATATCATTGCCATCAATGAGATTTCCAAAGTAAGTCCCACTCTCGGTGTCATACTGTCCGTTCATACTTCTGTTGGAACAAATCCAATCGTTTATTTTGGAACGGAAGAGCAGAAGCGAAAGTATGTGCCTAAGTTAGCCGCTGGTAAATATTTAGGCGCCTTTTGCTTGACTGAGCAAAGCTCAGGTTCCGATGCTGCGAGTTTGAAATCGAAGGCAGTGGCAGTCAAGGAAGGCGGAGAATATCGAATAAATGGGTCCAAGGTTTTTATCACCAATGGCGGGGAAGCGGATGTGTTTATTGTTTTCGCTTCAACCGACCCTCAGAAGGGAAGCAAGGGAATCTCCGCTTTTATCGTAGAAAAAGGGACGCCAGGCTTAATCATCGGTAAAGATGAACGTAAAATGGGCCTTCATGGCTCAAGCACCGTGCAGGTAACGTTCGAGGATATGAAAGTCCCTACAGCCAATCTCCTTGGCAAAGAAGGTGAAGGCTTTAAGATCGCAATGGCCAACTTGGATGCTGGAAGGATCGGGATTGCTGCTCAAGCGCTGGGAATTGCTGAAGGTGCCATGGAACATGCTGTCCAATATGCAAAAGGCAGGGTGCAATTCGGCAAACCTATTGCGCAACAACAAGGAATTGGTTTCAAACTGGCCGAAATGGCAACGGGCATAGAAGCTTCAAGGCTACTGGTCTATCGGGCAGCATATTTACGCTCGCAGGGATTGAATTGCGGTAAAGAGGCGGCAATGGCTAAGCTATTCGCTTCGAGGACGGCTGTCGATGTGGCGATAGAAGCAGTCCAAGTGTTCGGAGGCTATGGATATACAACGGAATATCCGGTCGAACGCTATTTCAGGGATGCAAAGGTAACTGAAATTTATGAGGGTACGAGCGAAATACAGAGAATGGTCATCAGTAAGAATCTATAATTACGAGAAAATTGGAGGGCATATTCATGCAATTTAAACTAACGGAAGAACATGAAATGATCAGGAAAATGGTGCGCGACTTTGCCCAGAATGAAGTGGCTCCGACTGCTGCCGAGAGGGATGAAGAAGAACGATTTGACCGTGAGATCTTCGATAAAATGGCTAAGCTTGGATTGACTGGGATTCCGTGGCCTGAGGAATACGGCGGAATTGGCAGTGATTACTTAGCATATTGCATAGCGATTGAGGAACTTTCCCGCGTTTGCGCATCCACTGGGGTGACTTTATCAGCCCATACTTCGCTCGCAGGATGGCCAATATATAAATTTGGGTCTGAAGAACAAAAACAAAAATACCTTCGCCCGATGGCACAGGGTGAAAAAATCGGTGCATACGGACTGACTGAGCCTAGCTCAGGCTCCGACGCAGGCGGTATGAGAACGACTGCAAAGCTTGTAGGTGATGAATATATTATCAGCGGTTCAAAAATCTTCATTACGAACGGCGGGATTGCGGATACATATGTCGTCTTTGCATTGACGGATCCTGAATCGAAACAAAAAGGAACGAGTGCTTTTATCATTGAAAAGGACTTCCCGGGCTTCAGTGTTGGTAAAAAAGAGAAGAAGCTTGGAATCCGTTCATCACCGACAACGGAAATCATCTTTGATGAGTGTCGAGTGCCTAAAGAAAATCTCCTTGGAAAAGAAGGAGAAGGCTTTAAAATTGCGATGATGACACTTGATGGCGGCCGTAATGGAATTGCAGCCCAAGCCGTAGGCATAGCCCAAGGTGCATTGGATGCCGCGGTTGGTTATGCAAAAGAGCGCGTCCAATTCGGCAAGCCAATTTCTGCACAGCAAGGAATCGGTTTTAAATTGGCGGATATGGCAACGGGTGTTGAGGCTTCAAGGCTATTAACCTATCAGGCTGCGTGGTTGGAATCAGTGGGCCTTCCTTATGGAAAAGAGTCGGCGATGTCCAAACTTTTTGCTGGAGATACAGCAATGAAAGTGACGACGGAGGCCGTGCAGGTTTTCGGGGGTTATGGATATACAAAAGATTATCCAGTGGAGCGGTATATGCGCGATGCGAAAATAACCCAAATTTACGAAGGTACACAGGAAATTCAAAAGCTGGTCATCTCACGGATGGTTACTAAATAGGGTTGAAACTGAGGTTTTCCGATGAGGCACTGCCTTTACCGGAATTCCCTTTTCAATTTCTTCAGAATGTCTTTGATAATTGAATAATGGGCTTTCAAAAGGAGTTTGGAAATGGAAAAAAGAGAGGTTCTTGCATCTGTAAAGGATGAGCGGCTGGTTGAAAAAAGGCGTACACAAATGATTAAAGGAGCGGTTACCCTTTTTAAGGAAAAGGGATTTCACCGTACGACTACCAGGGAAATTGCCAAAGCTGCAGGCTTTAGTATTGGCACGTTATACGAGTATATCCGAACCAAGGAAGATATATTATATCTCGTTTGTGACTTTATCTATGATGAAGTCCAGGAAAAGCTTCAGAAAGAAATAGAACAGAGTGATGGGACACTTGAAAGTTTGAAGCTGACGATCGCCTATTTTTATAAAGTGATGGATGATATGCAGGACGAAGTGCTGGTCATGTATCAGGAAGTGAAGGCCCTGACGAAAGATGCTTTACCATATGTTCTGAACAAAGAAATTCGGATGGTTGGCATGTTCGAAAAAGTGATAACGAAATGTGTCGAGAATGGGGAGCTCTCGTTAACGGAAAAACAAATAAGCCTTGTTTCACATAACATTTTCGTTCAGGGACAGATGTGGAGTTTTAGAAGATGGGCTTTGCATAAACAGTATACGCTTCAAGAGTATGTTGAACTACAGACGCAATTATTGATTCAAAATGTATCGGGTTCCAAAAAGCACTGATATAAATAAGTTTCAATAAGGAGGAGCTATATGAGTACAGTTGAGGTGTATAAACCGAAGAACCATATTAGATTCGTCACAGCTTCGAGTTTATTTGATGGGCATGACGCATCCATCAATATAATGAGGAGAATCCTTCAGTCCAGCGGGGCAGAAGTTATTCACCTAGGTCATAATCGTTCGGTAGAAGAGATCGTGAATGCGGCCATCCAGGAAGATGTTCAAGGCATAGCCATGTCATCTTACCAAGGCGGACATGTGGAATATTTTAAATATATGTATGACCTGCTGAAGGAAAAGGGAGCCGAGCACATTCGGATTTTTGCCGGCGGAGGCGGGGTCATCATCCCAAGGGAAATTAAAGAACTGCATGATTATGGGATTGCCCGTATCTTTTCGCCTGATGAAGGGCGGGAATATGGGCTTCAAGGAATGATAAACGTATTGATGGAGGAGTGTGATTTCTCGACAGTCAAACCATCTTTACAAGAACGCTTTGATGAATTGATTGCCGGGGGAACAAATGCCATTGCCCAATTTATTACCTTTGCCGAAAATAGACTCGATGTTTCACAGGAATCAGCGGCAGCGGTGGAGAGTCTTTTTGAGCAGATCAAGACTTCCGAAAAGAAGGTTCCCGTTCTAGGAATTACAGGGACTGGCGGCGCTGGAAAAAGTTCATTGACTGATGAATTGATACGAAGGTTCATTAACGAAATTCCAGAAGAAAGAGTCGCCATCCTATCTGTAGACCCGACCAAACAGAAAACGGGCGGTGCCCTGCTTGGTGACAGGATCAGAATGAACTCGATCTTTTCAGAGCGTGTTTATATGCGGAGCCTAGCCACGCGCCATTCAAAAAGTGAGCTGTCTTTGGCGATAAAAGATGCCATTTCAGTCGTAAAGGCAGCTGGCTTCGATTTAATCATCGTTGAAACGAGCGGAATTGGTCAGGGAGATGCAGAAATTGCCGAAATATGCGATGTATCCATGTATGTAATGACGAGTGAATTCGGTGCACCTTCGCAACTTGAAAAAATTGATATGATTGATTATGCAGACTTGATAGTCATTAACAAATACGAGCGTAAAGGCTCCGAGGATGCAAAAAACCAAGTTCAAAAGCAATACCAAAGAAGCCGTACACTTTTTGATCAAGATCCATCAGAAATGCCAGTATACGGTACGATCGCTTCCCAATTCAATGACCCAGGCACCAATGCATTATTCGCTGCGCTGATTGAAAAGCTTAATGAAAAATCAGGGACGGTTTGGAGTACGGCCTTTTCGAAAGAAGCGGATGTTTACAAGCAAAATGTCATCATTCCTACTGACCGTCGGTATTATTTACGTGAAATCAGTGATACGGTCAGATCGTATCATAAGCGTACGGCTGAACAAGTACGCATTGCCCGGAGGCTTTTCCAGCTTGAAGGAGCAATCGATGCAATTAAGGAAAATGATAACAACGACGAGATGGTGGCTTCTTTAGAAAAACTGAAAAAGGATACCGCTTTGAATTTATCACCTGAATCTAAAAAAATCCTTTCTGGATGGATGGATTTAAAAGAAAAGTATGCAGGGGAGCAGTTTGTAACAAAAGTCAGGGATAAAGAAATCGTCACAAAGCTGAAAACCAAAAGTTTATCAGGTTTAATGATTCCGAGAGTATCACTGCCTAAATATGTGGATTATGGAGAGATCTTAGGATGGGTATTCCGTGAAAACGTTCCGGGCTTCTTTCCTTACACAGCGGGAGTCTTTCCATTCAAGCGTGAAGGGGAAGACCCGAAGCGGCAATTTGCCGGTGAAGGATCGCCCGACCGAACCAACAGGCGTTTTCATTATTTGTCAAAGGATGATAATGCTAAACGGCTTAGTACGGCTTTCGATTCTGTAACTTTATATGGCGAGGACCCTGATCACCGGCCTGATATCTATGGAAAGGTAGGGGAAAGCGGAGTCAGCATCTGTACGTTGGATGACATGAAAAAGCTGTATGCAGGCTTTGATCTTTGCCACCCCTCAACATCTGTTTCCATGACCATCAATGGACCGGCACCAATCATTTTGGCCATGTATATGAATACTGCAGTCGATCAGCAGATTCAACGGAAAGAAGAAGAGTTAGGCCGTCCCCTCACTGATGCCGAAGCTGAAGAAGTGCAGGCTTATACCCTTCAAACGGTACGCGGAACTGTTCAAGCGGATATTCTGAAAGAGGACCAAGGCCAGAATACATGCATCTTCTCTACGGAATTTGCTTTAAGGTTAATGGGGGACATTCAAGCATATTTCATCGATCGGAAAGTCAGGAACTACTACTCTGTATCCATTTCCGGCTATCACATTGCAGAAGCGGGTGCCAATCCCATTTCACAGCTGGCTTTTACATTAGCGAATGGCTTTACTTACATCGAATATTATTTAAGTCGCGGAATGAATATTGATGACTTTGCCCCGAATTTGTCGTTCTTCTTCTCAAATGGGCTCGACCCGGAATATACGGTTATCGGGAGGGTGGCAAGAAGGATTTGGGCGACTGTCATGCGGGATAAATATGGTGCGAATGACCGTAGCCAGAAGCTCAAATACCATGTACAGACTTCTGGGCGCTCCCTTCATGCGCAAGAAATTGATTTTAATGATATCAGAACGACGCTTCAGGCTTTAATGGCACTGCAGGACAACTGTAACTCCCTGCATACTAATGCGTACGATGAAGCCATCACGACACCTACTGAAGAATCCGTGCGCCGGGCAATGGCCATACAAATGATCATTACAAAGGAGCATGGTCTCTCAAAAAATGAAAACCCGATGCAAGGTGCCTTCATCGTAGAGGAATTGACGGATCTGGTTGAAGAGGCCGTACTGCAAGAATTCGATCGCATCAACGATCGAGGCGGTGTGCTGGGTGCAATGGAGACGCAGTATCAGCGCGGGAAAATCCAGGATGAATCGATGCATTACGAAATGAAAAAGCATACGGGAGAATTGCCGATCATTGGTGTCAATACGTATTTGAACCCAAACCCTCCTTCCGAAGAAGCAGTGAACAGCATGGAAATTGCCCGTGCAACGAAGGAAGAAAAGGAAGGGCAAATCATGAATCTCCGGTCATTCCAGGAAAGAAATAAGGAGCTCACGGAAGAGGCGCTAACTAAACTGAAATTGGCAGCCATGAATGGGGAAAATATCTTTGCCGAACTCATGAACTGTGTGAGAGTGGCCAGTCTGGGGCAGATAACGAGGGCGCTATATGATGTAGGAGGTCAATATCGAAGGAATATGTAAACCAAGAAGGGGGCTCCGAACGTTTAGGGGCCTCTTTTTTTAATAATTCCCCTCTTTTTTAACAAAATGAAGATTTTACCTTATAATTATTTGGAAAAGGGGCAAAAATGAAGAATCAGCCCTATTGGAGTTGAGAAAATGAACCTGAAAATGATTGGATTAATCATAGGTTACATTCTTGCCATCATTTTTTTATTTGAGCTGTATGAGCATCAATTGGGTGCCATTTCTTTTTTTATCCTGACGGTTGTCTTTTTTACGGCAGCATATCGTCAGAAATCCAAAAAGAAAAAGGAATGATATTTACCTTTTGGTTTCCTGTGAATGATAGACAATAAGGTAAATGTGTGAAAGTATCATATAGAACTAGCATAAACCCATTTAGATTGTTTATAATGGAGTATATGTCTAGCAGGAATTGTCGTTATTTTATCGAACTACTGTTTTAGATTATTTTTTTATGTGAAAAAACACGGAATTCAGTGTTTGAATAGAGAAGGGAAGTGCGGAATTTGAGTTTAAAACAATACTCAAAAGAGCAATTGTTGGAAATGTCCTTAATTGAGATGGCATATGATTTGTTAGTGGAAAGAAATGAACCGATTCCATTTAAAGAATTAATAAGTGAATTAGCTTCGCTGCACCATTTATCTAAAGCGGAAGTGGAAAAGAAAATTGCACAATTCTATACGGATTTAAATGTGGATGGCCGCTTCACTTCACTTGGAGACAACCGCTGGGGATTGAAAACATGGTACCCAGTTGACCAAATCGAAGAAGAAGTCGTACATGTTGTAAAACCTAAAAAGAAAAAGAAAGCCAAAAAGGCAGCTGTCGTTATCGACGATTTCGATGAACTTGAAGACGAAGACCTTGACTTTGAAGAAGATGTCGATGATCTGGACGAGGATGAAGATGACGACGATGATGATATTCTAGGTACTCCAGTCATCGACGAAGTGCTTTTGGATGATGACGTGGATGATGACGACGATCTGGAAGAAGAAATAATCGAAGATGATGCATTTGTCCTTGAAGATGATGAGGACGAAGATGAAGACGAAGATGACTTGAATGAAGAGGATAAGAAATAAATAATCGCCCTTGACTTTTTGAGGCGAAATTTGTAGAATCATTTTTGGGCTCCTTAAAAAAGGACACAATGATTAAATTATATCGCTCCCTTACTTTTATTGTAAGCGGAGCGTTTTTGTTTTTAATGATGGAATGAATAAATGACATCATTTTTTTATTTTTAAAAATGATTTCTCGTAGAATTGTAAAAACTATAGAGAACATATTTATGTTTACGTCATTTAAGGAAATTTACTCTTGTTCATGTATCCTGCATGACTCTCACTAAAGACCTTTAAGTGATTAATGGTTTGTACTGGTTTACGGTTTTTGCTTTTAACCGCTCATGTGGCGGAAGATTCGATTCAGGTTCCGATTTAATGATGTGAAGAACAGAATTGGAAGAAAACATTCTATAGGAGGATATAAGATGACAAAATATATTTTTGTGACAGGTGGAGTAGTTTCTTCCTTGGGAAAAGGGATAACGGCAGCTTCTTTAGGTAGATTATTAAAAAATAGGGGATTGAATGTTACGATCCAGAAGTTTGACCCTTATATCAACTTGGATCCTGGTACGATGAGTCCATATCAACATGGTGAAGTGTTTGTAACGGATGATGGTGCTGAAACGGATTTGGATTTAGGGCACTATGAGCGTTTCATTGATATCAACCTTGGTAAACACAGCAATGTGACTACAGGCAGAATTTATTCAACCGTCCTGAGAAAAGAACGCCGTGGCGATTATCTAGGTGGAACGGTTCAAGTCATCCCCCATATCACGAATGAAATTAAAGAACGCGTTTTCCGTTCAGGTAATGAAACGAATGCCGATATAGTCATCACTGAAATTGGCGGTACTGTAGGGGATATCGAGTCTCTTCCATTCCTTGAAGCGATTCGCCAAATCAAGAGTGATATCGGTATCAATAATGTTATGTATATCCATTGTACACTGGTTCCTTACATCAAAGCTGCTGGTGAAATGAAAACAAAACCGACACAGCATAGTGTAAAAGAATTACGCAGTCTTGGCATTCAGCCAAATATCATCGTTGCACGTACAGAAAGCCCGATTTCACAAGATATGAAGGATAAAATCGCTTTATTCTGCGATATCGATAAAAATTCTGTTATCGAATGTCTTGATGCGGATACACTTTACTCCATCCCTCTTGCGCTTCAAGCACAAAATATGGACCAAATCGTTTGTGATCACTTGCAATTGGACTGTGGCGAAGCGGATATGGAAGATTGGAAGGAACTAGTCAAAAAGGTTACTTCTTTATCGAAGAAAACGAAAATCGCCTTAGTCGGAAAATATGTTGAATTGCAAGATGCTTATCTTTCTGTAGTGGAAGCACTTAAGCATGCTGGTTACGCATTTGATGCAGATGTTGAAATCGACTGGGTGAATTCCGAGGACGTAACTAAAGAAAATGTTGCTGAACTTCTTCAAGATGCAGATGGAATCCTTGTCCCTGGCGGATTTGGAGATCGTGGAATTGAAGGGAAAATTGCAGCGACCGAATTTGCCCGCACGACAAAAAAACCATTCTTCGGAATTTGCTTAGGCATGCAGTTGGCGTCCATTGAGTATGCACGCAACGTCCTAGGATTGCCAGAAGCACATTCCGCAGAAATTAAGGAAGATACTCCAGATCCAATCATCGATCTTCTTCCTGAGCAGAAGGACGTAGAAGATTTGGGCGGAACACTGCGTCTTGGTCTGTATCCATGTAAGCTTATCGAAGGTACTAAAGCATACGAAGCGTATAATGACGAGGTTGTTTATGAACGTCACCGTCACCGTTATGAATTCAATAACCACTATCGTCAAGCTATGGAAGAGGCAGGATTCGTGTTCTCCGGTACAAGTCCAGATGGTCGTCTAGTTGAAATCGTTGAACTAAAAGATCATCCTTGGTTTGTGGCTTCTCAATTCCATCCGGAATTCACGTCGCGTCCTAACCGTCCGCAGCCGCTATTCCGTGACTTTGTCGGTATGTCATTAAAGTACGGCAAAAATCTTTAATAAAAAAAACAGCCCATGTGGCTGTTTTTTTTTGTTTAATATGAAGATATCATTCTTCATCTTCATATTCTTTTATGATTTCTTCAAGAGTGAATTTAATCCCATAATAAGCGAAAAGAGCGGCAATGAGGGTAGGGTACCCATATCGATTTCCAGTTTCATCGGGAATCAATCCCCGTTGGATACGTAAATCAATATGAACGTCAGCCAACTCCAAAAGAGAATCCTCTTCTGAAGGGACGGATGTAGAAACTGCAACAAATGGTATATATTTTTCCTTGAGTTGTTTTGCCAGCATCAATGCCTCTGAATCGTCCGAATGGCGGCTGAATATAAGAAATCGATCTTCCCTGGAAAAAGTTTCTCCTGATTCATATCTTTTTGCCTTAGGAAAGGGCTCCGCCCCATTCAAAGCCTCGGCAGTGACGCCCTGCATTTCACCAAAACCGTGAATGAACACAGAACCGTCCCCAACTGCAGCCTGAGCGAGCAAGCGTCCGGCATCCTCCATTTCAAAGGCCTCATTTTCAATCATTTTTTTAAATAAACCACTTATCTGTGTCGAGAAAATTTTTAACATGATCAGGGACTCCTTTAAAAAATAATATACTTATTATAAAGGACTTTCCTTTGCATTGACAGGTTTCAGGGCTTTTGATCCAAAGGGCTGAATTTACTAAATCGGTCGAAAAAACAAAAAAATTAAAATTCCTTTTAGCCATATAGCAGGAATTTTGTTACAATTATCGAATATGAACATAGAAATCATGAAGGAATAAATGCGTTGGACCTCAAGTGATTTAACGCAATCTATGTAACTACCCTTTTTCGGGTAATATGGCCGAATAGGCTAATATATTTTATTGATGAATCGGGAAGCGGAGAGGTGATAAAATGCCAGGGAAAATATTGATTGTTGATGATCAATTCGGGATTCGTATTTTATTGAACGAGGTTTTACATAAAGAAGGGTATGAAACATTTCAAGCGGCTAATGGCATTCAAGCCTTGGAAGTGCTAAATAATCATTCACCTGATCTTGTATTGCTGGATATGAAGATTCCTGGAATGGATGGCATTGAGATCTTGAAAAGGATGAAAGTCGTCGATCCGGACATCCGGGTCATAATCATGACGGCATATGGTGAACTTGATATGATTCAGGAAGCAAAGGATTTAGGGGCAATGACACACTTTGCAAAGCCGTTTGATATTGATGATATTAGAAAGGCCGTTCGAGAATACTTACCGATTCAATCGAGTTAACGGTCTTGAAAATTTAATATTATTGACGGGGAAATTGCCGCGGCTATCTTTTTTTAGATGGGCCGTGTTTTTTTGGAATAAAATTTGAGGCATGGAATAGTGCTAATTGTTGCTGTTTTTTTGATGTATTGATATGCTAAAAGAGGAGAGATATTCTGATTTATAAGCGTATGCTACTTTGGTTTTAGGGAATATCTAGAAAGAATTAACTTTAAAAATCATAACATCCACTAGTAGGAGGAAATCAAATGCCTTTAGTTTCTATGAAAGATATGCTGAATAAAGCCCTTGATGAAAAATATGCAGTAGGTCAATTCAATATCAATAACCTTGAATGGACTCAAGCCATTTTAGCTGCTGCAGAACAAGAAAAATCTCCAGTCATCCTTGGTGTTTCCGAAGGTGCTGCCCGTCATATGGGTGGTTTTAAAACGACTGTCATGATGGTTCAAGGATTGTTGGAAGACATGAAAATCACTGTTCCTGTGGCGATTCACCTTGACCATGGTTCAAGTTTTGATAAATGTAAGGAAGCTATCGAAGCCGGATTCACTTCAGTAATGATCGATGCTTCACATCATCCGATCGAAGAAAATATCGAAACAACCAAGAAGGTTGTCGAATTCGCTCACGCACGGAATGTTTCGGTTGAAGCGGAAGTGGGCACGGTTGGCGGACAAGAAGATGATGTAATCGCTGATGGAGTCGTATATGCAGACCCTCAAGAATGTGAACAGTTAGTTAAAGAAACGAATGTCGACTGTTTTGCTCCAGCTTTGGGATCCGTTCACGGACCATACAAAGGTGAACCTAACTTAGGCTATAAAGAAATGGAAGAAGTACGTGATTTAACGAACAAACCTCTTGTTCTTCATGGCGGTACAGGCATACCTACGAAAGATATCCAAAAAGCGATTTCACTTGGAACATCAAAGATCAATGTGAATACGGAAAATCAAATTGTGTTCACAAAAGCGGTTCGTGAAATTTTGAATAACGATTCTGAAGTGTACGATCCACGTAAATACATGGTACCTGGCCGTGAAGCGATTAAAGAAACTGTCATCGGCAAAATACGTGAATTCGGTTCAAACGGCAAAGCATAATTTAGAATCGTAACATAAGGGTTCCATCCCTTTAAATGTAAGATGATAAAGGCAATATTCCCATTGGGGGGGCTCCCCCCTAATGGTTTCTTTTAAATGCAGGGCTGAATCCGGGCTCCATTTTTAGAACAATTAGAATTCAGGGCATATAGGAAGTAAAAAATCGATTACATACGGAGGATATTTTATGAAATTCTTTATAGATACAGCAAACATGGAAGAAATCAAACAAGCGCACGAACTTGGCGTTTTAGCAGGTGTCACGACTAACCCATCCCTTGTTGCAAGAGAAAAGGGCGTTTCTTTCCATGACCGGCTAAAAGAAATCACAAGCCTTGTTAAGGAATCCGTTTCTGCTGAAGTCATTGCGCTTGATTTTGAAGGAATGATGGCTGAAGCCAAGGAACTCGTTGCCATTGCACCTAATATCACGATTAAAGTGCCAATGACCCCAGACGGCTTGAAGGCTGTTTCAGCACTTACAAAACAAGGTGTCAAAACTAATGTCACGCTTATTTTCAGTGCCAACCAAGCTTTATTGGCAGCTAGGGCAGGAGCAACTTATGTATCGCCATTTTTAGGACGCTTGGACGACATCGGACAAAATGGTTTGGATTTAATTTCGGATATTGCTGACATATTTGCGATCCATGATATCAACGCTGAGATCATTGCAGCTTCCATCCGCCATCCGATGCATATTACAGAAGCGGCTCTTAAAGGGGCACATATTGCAACGATCCCTTATAAAGTTTTATTGCAATTATTCCACCACCCATTAACGGATAAAGGGATTGAAGCTTTCTTGAATGATTGGAATTCACGCACTGAAGCATAATGCCTTGCCGCTAAGTCGCTATAGATTGCACTCTTTTAATAAAATTAACATAAATTAGAAATTTTTATCTTTTTTTACATGAATTTTCTACTTTTGTGTAAACTAAAGAACTAGATAGTAAATGTTGTCGGATTATGCAATTTCCCTGTGGTAAAATATTACTTTTGAAAGTAGCTTCTAAGTGCTTAGCGTGGAAGGGAGTTTATTATGGAAAAACTTAAAATTGCCGGTGGCTATCCTTTAAAGGGAAGCATTCGTGTCAGCGGAGCAAAAAATAGTGCGGTTGCCCTTATTCCGGCAACAATTTTAGCGGACTCTCCCGTAACGATTGAAGGCCTGCCTGATATCTCGGATGTACAGATGCTGAAAGCGTTAATGGAGGAAATTGGCGGTGAGGTATCCTTTGATGAAGGAGAAATGACAGTCAACCCAAGTAGGATGATTTCAATGCCTCTTCCCAATGGAAGGGTCAAGAAGTTACGTGCCTCTTATTATTTGATGGGGGCAATGCTTGGTAAATTCAAAAAGGCAGTGATCGGCTTGCCTGGAGGCTGCCATTTAGGACCCCGTCCGATAGATCAGCATATTAAGGGGTTCGAAGCACTAGGCGCTCAAGTGACGAATGAACAAGGAGCCATTTACCTTAGGGCGGACGAGCTCCGGGGAGCTCGCATATATTTGGATGTCGTTAGTGTAGGGGCAACGATCAACATCATGCTTGCCGCCGTTTTGGCCAAAGGCCGCACTGTGATTGAAAATGCTGCGAAAGAACCGGAAATCATTGATGTTGCCACACTGTTGACCAATATGGGAGCGAAAATAAAGGGTGCAGGAACGGATATCATTCGTATTGATGGTGTGGAAAGTTTGCATGGGTGCAAGCATACGATCATACCGGATCGGATTGAAGCCGGTACTTTCATGATTTTAGCCGCTGCTGTTGGTGAAGGGATTCTTATCGATAATGTCATTCCCCAGCATTTGGAGTCATTGACTGCTAAATTAAGGGAAATGGGGATTAATATTGAAGCGGGTGATGACCAGATATTTGTCTCACCAGGAGAGAAATATAAACCCGTTGATATCAAGACATTGGTTTACCCTGGATTCCCAACAGATCTTCAGCAACCTTTCACTTCCCTTTTAACAAAAGCAAGCGGTTCTAGCATGGTGACCGATACGATATACGGGGCACGATTTAAGCATATTGATGAACTGCGACGCATGAATGCGAAGATCAAAGTCGAGGGCAGAGCAGGCATCGTCGATGGTCCTGTCCAACTTCATGGGGCAAAAGTGAAGGCAAGCGATTTACGTGCCGGAGCAGCTCTTGTAATTGCCGGTTTAATGGCTGAAGGGATTACGGAAGTGACCGGGCTTGAACATATAGATCGCGGATATAGCCATCTTGTTGAAAAACTTTCGGGTTTGGGAGCGACGATTTGGCGTGAAGAACTGACGCAAGAAGAAGTGGAGCAGCTTAAAAGCTGATCCCTTTTCTTGTTACCTCATTGTGTTACTATATATGATATAATGTGTTATACTAATATATAAATAAATCATGCTAGTGTACATGAGGGGGAACCGGAAATGGAAAGAAGTTTATCGATGGAGCTTGTCCGCGTAACAGAGGCGGCAGCACTGAATTCAGCTCGTTGGATGGGAAGAGGAAAGAAAGACGAAGCAGATGATGCAGCAACAACTGCAATGCGGGATGTTTTCAATACTATTCCCATGCAAGGAACGGTTGTAATCGGTGAAGGGGAAATGGATGAAGCGCCAATGCTTTATATTGGCGAAAAACTTGGTACTGGTCTTGGGCCGCTAGTGGATGTTGCTGTTGATCCTTTGGAAGGAACGAACATCGTTGCATCTGGCGGCTGGAATGCATTGGCTGTACTGGCGATAGCCGATAAGGGGAACTTGCTGCATGCCCCGGATATGTATATGGATAAAATAGCTGTCGGACCCGAGGCTGTTGGTCAGATTGATATCAATGCTTCCGTATTGGACAACCTGAAAGCGGTAGCCAAGGCAAAGAATAAAGATATCCAAGACGTGGTTGCAACAGTATTGAACCGTGATCGTCATTCGAAGATCATTCATGAACTTCGTGAGGCGGGGGCACGTATCAAGTTGATCAACGATGGAGATGTAGCGGGAGCCATAAATACGGCCTTCGATCTTACCGGTGTTGATATCTTATTCGGATCTGGCGGAGCTCCAGAGGGAGTTATTGCAGCCGTTGCCTTGAAATGCCTTGGAGGGGAAATTCAGGGTAAGCTCGTTCCTCAAAGTGATGAAGAAGTGGAACGCTGTGGAAAAATGGGCCTTGATTTAGGAAAAGTCCTCAGAATGGAAGACCTTGTTCGCGGAGATGACGCAATTTTTGCTGCAACAGGTGTGACTGATGGAGAACTTTTACGCGGTGTACAATTTAAAGGGCATTACGGTGAAACACAATCCGTGGTCATGCGTGCTAAATCTGGTACCGTTCGATTCATTGATGGGCGTCACAGTCTTAAGATTAAACCGAATGGTTTGATTGACTGATAGCGTTTTTTAGAAAAATCACTTTTAAAAAGCGAGCGGTTTCATCGCTCGCTTTCTCTTTAAAAAAATTTAAGTTGAATAATTAAAATAAAAAAAGTAAAATAAAGCTTGGTCTACTATTAATAATTTAAAATCTGCCCTTTCACTCCAAACTTCAAGAAGCCTTCAAATAATTTTCTTCTTTACATGTAAAAATGTATCATCCTTTCTAAGAAAACTCTGGTCGGGTACATGGATTGCGGTTTTTCTTCCATCTAACAAACCATTTCTTTTTCAGTATGGGTGAAAACGTTTAATTAATAAAAGTGTGGTGTCATAATGAATTTAACTATTTCTAATTTAGAAAACATGAAACTAAAGGATCTATATGAGCACGCGCGTGAATATAAAGTTTCCTATTACAGCAAACTTTCAAAAAAGGAACTTATTTTCGCTATCCTGAAAGCACAAGCTGAGCAGGATGGTCTCCTATTCATGGAGGGCGTTTTAGAGATCATACCTTCAGAGGGCTTCGGTTTCCTGCGTCCAATTAATTATTCTCCAAGCTCGGAGGATATTTATATTTCTGCTTCACAGATCCGCAGATTCGATTTGCGAAATGGAGATAAAGTGTCCGGTAAGGTAAGGCCTCCAAAAGAAAACGAGCGCTATTATGGATTGCTGCATGTCGAAGCAGTCAATGGCGATAATCCGGAATCAGCTAAAGAGCGTGTCCACTTTCCAGGTTTAACACCACTGTATCCAAACAGGCAAATTAAACTGGAAACGACACCGAAGAACTTATCGACCAGGATTATGGATGTCCTGGCACCGGTCGGTTTTGGGCAGCGTGGTCTGATTGTCGCACCGCCAAAAGCCGGTAAAACGATGCTCATCAAGGAAATTGCCAATGCGATAACCACAAACCATCCCGAATCGGAATTGATTGTGCTGTTGATCGATGAACGCCCGGAAGAAGTGACAGACATTGAACGTTCCGTCGCAGGTGACGTGGTAAGTTCAACTTTCGATGAAGTGCCGGAAAACCATATCAAGGTAGCTGAGCTGGTGTTAGAACGAGCCATGCGCCTAGTGGAGCATAAACGGGATGTCATCATTTTAATGGACAGCATCACTCGACTTGCCCGTGCTTACAACCTTGTCATTCCGCCGAGCGGGCGTACACTATCAGGGGGTATTGACCCTGCTGCATTCCACCGTCCAAAACGCTTTTTCGGTGCGGCGAGGAATATCGAGGAAGGCGGCAGCCTGACGATCCTTGCTACAGCATTGGTAGATACGGGTTCAAGAATGGACGATGTCATTTATGAAGAATTTAAAGGTACGGGCAATATGGAGCTGCATTTAGATCGTGCCCTTGCCGAAAGACGCATCTTCCCGGCAATCGATATTCGTCGCTCAGGAACTCGTAAAGAAGAATTGTTAATTCCGAAAGATCGCCTGGATAAACTATGGGCCATTAGGAAAACAATGTCAGATTCACCCGATTTCTCGGAGAAATTCCTTCGCCGTCTAAAACAGACAAAAGGTAATGAAGAATTTTTCAGTAAGCTGGATGAAGAGATGTCAGAAATGAAAAAGGGGCCAGCGAGCGTAAAACGTTCTTAAACCCTGTAAGAAACAAACAGTTGCACAACTAGTCTTAAGTTGTTATAATGAGTTCATGTGTTTTTACAATAAATGTGAGGGTGCTTTTCCCTCAACTTGAAGTATATAACTCTGTTTCGAATGATTCAGGGCATAAGGAGCTGAAAAGAATGAAAACTGGAATTCATCCAAATTATAAGCTTTCAAAAGTAATTTGCTCTTGCGGAAACACTTTTGAAACTGGTTCAGTTAAAGAAGAGATCAAAGTTGAGACTTGTTCAGAGTGCCACCCATTCTATACTGGTCGTCAAAAATTCGCTGAAGCTGGCGGACGTGTTGATCGTTTCAACAAAAAATACGGTATTAAATAAGCCGGACTTTTTAAAAAACAGGCAAGTATTTTTCTTGCCTGTTTTTTCTTTTTCATAAACAAGTAAGAATTTATATAAAGCCGGGTCGACTTCAATTATGGCCAAGGGATCGACAGGTGGAAGGGAGTAGCTGTTTCCATGTATGTAATGAAACAAACAGGCTGGATCGAGCTTATTTGCGGAAGCATGTTTTCAGGTAAATCTGAGGAATTGATTAAACGAGTCAGCCGTGCTCAATTTGCTAAAGAGCAAATAGCTGTATTTAAACCAGCTATTGATAATCGCTATGCGGAAGAGGCTGTCGTATCACATAATGGCTCTTCTGTGATGGCAAAACCGATTGCCCATTCAACGGATATTTTTAAGTATTTGGACAAGCCCCTGGATATCATTGCAATAGATGAAGTGCAATTTTTTGATCATGAAATTATCGGGGTTGCCCAGCATCTTGCGGACAGCGGTTATCGAGTGATCATGGCTGGACTCGATCAAGATTTCAGAGGTGAACCATTCGGTCCTATGCCTGTTCTATTGTCGCTTGCAGAATCGGTGACTAAGCTGCAGGCTGTGTGTGAAGTGTGCGGATCACCTGCGAGCAGGACACAGCGATTGATAGATGGGGAGCCGGCCTCCTATGATGAGCCAATCATCCTTGTGGGTGCATCGGAATCATACGAGCCCCGCTGCCGCCATCATCACGAAGTTCCGGGTAAGCAGGCTGTTGGGATCAAAGAACATATTTGAATGATGGTGCCCTATGATCGTAGGGTGCTTTTTTTTATGGAAACGGTAAGGAATAATTATAAGTGGTAGAAAAAACTGCTGAGGTTCATGACCAATACATGGAAGGGAAATAGAAGATAAATATTGCCCCATTTTGGGCAGGCTAACGGGGAAATGTTCTTCTTACCCAGTCAAAATGGAGGGAAAAAATATGAAATTGAAATTGCTTATTATGACGGCCTTTCTGCTTGCTGTACTAACGGCATGCGGCCAAAATGACAATGCAATAAATAATGATTCGGAATATGGGGATCAATCCCGTGATGGCAAGGATCTTGTTGGCAAGGGTTTAAATCAAGTATCCAATAAAGATTGGGACAATGAAACGGAACGGCCATCGGATCAGCTCCTCAACACACCGCATCATACGTCCAATAATTCTCCATCCATGGGGCAGCAAATTGATGAAATCCGCGGAGTCATTGATTCTGAAACTAATTATGAGGCGGGCTCCGTTTGGTTTAATGGGAATACCATACATGTTACGGTCCATGATAAAGGCCAAATCAAGACGGAAAAAAAGAGAAAAGAGGAAATGCAGCGAATACAAGGCATGATAAACAGGGTTGTGCCTCAATATAATTTAGATGTCAAATTAAAGAAATAACGACATTTTTGAATCCTCTTTGACGTTGATTATTCACCTATACTATAATTAACCTAGAAGTGAACTGAGCTGGGGCACTGAGCTACTTATTTATAGTTAGAAAAGATGGATTACTTCCAAATCGTTTCAGATGATTTTGGAAAATTTATGAGGTGAATAATTTGTTTGATCGTTTACAAGCAGTAGAAGATAGATATGAAAGATTGAATGAACTATTAAGTGACCCGGAGATCATTAATGACTCTAAGAAGCTAAGGGAATATTCTAAGGAGCAATCCAGTATTCAAGAGACCGCATCGGCTTATAAGGAATATAAAGCGGTTCGTGAGCAACTCCAGGAAGCGAAGGCGATGCTGGAGGAGAAACTTGATGCGGATATGCGTGAAATGGTAAAAGAAGAGATCAATGAACTTGATGAGACCATAAAAGGCCTTGAGGATAAACTGAAAATATTGCTTATTCCGAAGGACCCTAACGATGATAAAAACGTGATCATGGAGATCCGCGGAGCGGCAGGCGGAGATGAGGCGGCCTTATTTGCGGGTAGTCTATACAGAATGTATAGCCGTTTTGCCGAGGTGCAGGGTTGGCGGACTGAAGTCATTGAAGCAAGTCCTACTGGGCTTGGCGGCTACAAGGAAATCATATTCATGATTAATGGCAATGGTGCTTATTCAAAATTGAAGTTCGAAAATGGAGCGCATCGCGTTCAGCGGGTACCTGAAACTGAATCAGGCGGACGGATTCATACATCTACAGCCACGGTTGCGGTTTTACCTGAAGCTGAGGAAGTGGAAGTTGAAATCCATGATAAGGATGTTCGTGTCGATACCTTTGCATCAAGCGGTCCTGGAGGGCAAAGTGTCAATACGACAATGTCGGCGGTGCGCTTGACTCATATTCCGACTAATACGGTTGTATCCTGTCAAGATGAAAAATCACAAATCAAGAACAAAGAAAAAGCAATGAAGGTTTTGCGTGCCAGGGTGTACGATAAAATCCATCGCGAAGTACAGGCGGAATATGATCAAAATAGGAAGCTTGCCGTTGGAACGGGCGATAGATCCGAAAGGATTCGCACTTATAACTTCCCGCAAAACCGCGTTACCGACCACCGTATTGGTTTAACGATTCAAAAACTGGATCAAATCATGGAAGGTAAACTGGATGAAGTCGTTGATGCATTAATCATGGAAGACCAATCTTCAAGGCTGGAAAATGCAGATGAGTAATTCTGCCGTGAAAGTGTTTGAAGCCCTTAAATGGGCTTCTTCTTTTTTAAAGGAAAATGATCGTGATGCCAATGCTGGGGAAATCCTGTTACAGCACTTTTTAAAACAAACTCGCTCCCAAATGCTGGCCAACCTTCATGATGAGCTTAGTGAAGCGGATTTTAGGCAATTTAAGGCCGCTATTGAGCTGCATGCTGAGGGAACGCCCATCCAATATATAATCGGCAGTGAAGAATTTTATGGACGGACCTTCTTTGTGAATGAAGAAGTGCTCATACCGAGACCTGAAACAGAAGAATTGATTTATTATGCTTTACGTAAAATCCCGGCCATTTTTATGGAGGGACAGAAGCTTCGTTTAGCTGATATTGGGACCGGCAGCGGCGCAATCGCCATAACGATGAAACTTGAAAAATCAAACATGTTGGTGACGGCAACGGACATAGCGGAACCA
The DNA here is from genome assembly GCF_018613275.1 of Bacillus sp. ISL-4. NCBI lineage: Bacteria > Bacillati > Bacillota > Bacilli > Caryophanales > Bacillaceae > Bacillus > Bacillus sp. ISL-4. The sequence goes on along the minus strand of NZ_JAGGQN010000035.1, from coordinate 68,861 downwards.
TCGCTTGAGGTGGCGCGGCAAAATGCCGAATCACTTGGTGCCGAAGTGGAGTTCATGCAAGGTGATTTGCTTTTGCCTTTCATAAACATAAACCAGAAGGTGGACATCCTTTTATCGAATCCGCCATATATACCAGATGATGATCATGAATCCATGTCAGTAGTCGTGACAGGTCATGAACCGCATCGTGCATTATTTGCCGGTATCGATGGGCTGGATTTTTACCGCCGCTTTATGGATCAGTTACCCCTGATCATGAAGGTGCCTGGGCTGATCGGTTTTGAAGTGGGCACTGGGCAGGGTGAGGCGGTTGCGGATTTATTGAAGCGAACCTTTCCTGCCGCAGAAGTATCCATTGTAAATGATATTAATGAGAAAGATCGAATGGTCTTCGCTGTATTAAATTGATCCGTCTCTCCTTTTGAGACGGATTTTTTTATGAAAACCACCCTCATTATCCTTTGGAATCTATATTTCAAGCTATCAACTTTTTTATTTTTACTAGTTTAAGATAGCTGGAAAATGGTGAGACTAATTCATGTGAGGGGGCGAAGGCGATGAAAACTAAACATTTAGCCATTATTTATCTATTAATCTTAACTATAGGAACGATCGTAAGTATATATATGCCTAAAGCGGAGATGGTCGGTGCAGAAGCTACGAAGGTGATCCCGGATGAGGCGATTCGTCTGCGGATACTTGCTAATAGTGATGCAGAAAAGGATCAAGCGGTTAAACGGCTGATTAGGGATGAGGTAAATGAAGATATCACAAAGTGGGTCGAGGAACTTACTTCTTTGGATGAAGCGAGGGATGTGATCACCTCGCATCTACCGGATATCCAAGCCACGGCTGAGGCAGTTATAAAGGAACAGGGTATGGAGCAGTCAGTTAAAGTGGATTTTGGACAAGCGGAATTTCCGACAAAACTCTACGGGCAGTATTTATATCCGGCAGGGGATTATGAAGCGGTAATTATCACGCTTGGGGAAGGGGAAGGCGCAAATTGGTGGTGTGTTCTATTTCCCCCATTATGTTTCCTGGATTTTTCAAATGGGACGGCTGTAAGTCAAAGTCCGATTGTCGAGGAAGAGGGGGGAAAATCCTTGAGCTCGGAAGGGAAGGCGTATGCTGAAACAAATGAAGAGGGTGAGCCTGTTGCAGAGGAAGAAGTTGAAGAAGAGGTAGTGGAGGAGAGCGTAAAGGAAGTACCGGAAGAAACGGTAAAAGAAGAGGTTACAGAGCCGGAAGTAAAGGAAGAAGTGACAGAAGTAAAAGATAAGGAACAAGTGACGGAGGAAGCCGTTGATGGGAATGTTGAAGAAAAACAGGTTGAACTTGCGGCATCCAATAAACAAGGTCAACAATTATATGAAGGGGAAAAAGAGCCTGAGGTTGAAGTGAAGTCTCTGTTTGCAGAAATCTTCAATGATCTATTTTAAAAAGGGGGCAGATGCCCTCTTTTTTTAAAATCAGATAATTTTGTAAACATATCCACAGGGTTATTAACAAAAAATCAAAAAAGTCTGTCATTAATCATTAATATCCACAAACTTATCCACGGATTCGATGTGGTTATCCCCAATTTGTGGATAACACTTGAATTATGTGTATACTTCTTTTATACTTTCAAAGTATCTTTAAGTGAATTTATTACAATAATTTGAGAATATCGTTCATATAAAAGCAATTATATAAAATAAGAAACGTTAAAAGGCGATGGTGTTCAAGATGAAAACGAAAATTTGGTCAGTGGATAAAAATGTGGATAATTTACAAAGTTATCCCCAGATTATACAATCAGCTAAATTATTAAAGGCAAATCAAGTGGTTGCTTTTCCTACAGAGACCGTTTATGGACTGGGGGCGAATGCCAAAAATGACGAGGCAGTCAAAAAAGTGTTTGAGGCGAAGGGGCGTCCGAGTGATAATCCTTTGATCGTTCACATAGCCTCCGATGACCAGTTGTCAGGTATTGTAGACGAGATTCCGGAACAGGCCAGGAAGCTAATGGCAGAATTTTGGCCGGGTCCTTTGACTTTGATCATGAAACGAAAACCGGGCCAGCTATCAAACCTAGTGACAGCTGGATTGGACACGGTGGCTGTCAGGATGCCAGATCATCAGGTTGCCCTAGGCCTTATTCGTGCAAGTGATTTGCCCATTGCGGCTCCAAGTGCAAATACTTCCGGGAAACCAAGCCCCACGTCAGCAAAACATGTTGAAGATGACTTGATGGGCCGGATTGCAGGCATAGTCGATGGCGGGACTACGGGAGTGGGCGTAGAATCCACAGTACTTGACTGCACTGTGGAAGTACCTGTTATTTTAAGGCCTGGCGGGGTGACCCTGGAACAGCTGGAAGCGGTAATAGGGGAAGTCAGGCAAGATGTCGCATTGAAGAATCAGGAAACGGCGCCAAAAGCCCCGGGCATGAAGTATACCCACTATGCTCCGAAGGCCCCTCTATATTTAGTCAAGGGTAATCCAGCTTTCCTTCAGAAGCTTGTGGATGAAAAAAGAACTGACGGGTTAAAGGTGGGCATCATAACGGCTTATGAACATCAACAGGATTATAAGGCGGATTATGTGGTTGTCCCAGGTTCGTTAGCGGATTTACATACTGTTGCGACAGGCTTATATGATGCTTTAAGACAGTTTGACGAGCTGGAGGTCGATGTCATTTTTAGTGAAATGTTTCCTGACCATGGAATAGGAGCTGCGGTCATGAACCGGCTTGAGAAGGCTGCAGGCCATCAAATCATCAAGGAACATGTGTAATAAGGACTGATTTATCCTTCTATTTCTTTTCGGACATGCATAACATGTAGTAGGCACGTCCGAGGGGGATTTGAATGAATACATTTGCTGGAGAAATCATCACCTTATTGCTAATGGCATTCGCATTGGGAATGGATGCCTTTTCAGTTGGCCTTGGAATGGGAATGTTTAAGCTAAGGTTGAGGCAAATACTTTTTATAGGACTGACAGTAGGCATTTTTCATATTTGGATGCCTTTGCTTGGAATGGGGGCAGGCCGTTTCATTTCAGAAAAATTCGGGACCTTTGCTACATACGCTGGCGGTCTATTGTTGATCATTCTTGGTATACAGATGTTTATCCCTGGTAAAAAGGATGGAGCTGGTGTCAGGGAAAATAAGATGCTGGCCCCTGTCGGGAAAGGTCTATTCATTTTTGCTTTAGGGGTAAGCCTGGATAGCTTCTCGGTAGGATTGACTCTGGGCATTTACGGTGCAAAAACGATTTTAACCGTTCTTTGTTTTGGGTTTGCTGCCACTCTATTAACGTGGGCTGGGCTTTTACTGGGTAGAAAAATGCAGGGCTTGCTTGGCGTGTATAGTGAGATTCTTGGCGGAAGCATTCTGTGTGCGTTTGGATTGAAATTATTGTTCTCTTTTTGATCGGCTTGAATTCATATCGTTCCTTCCTCAACTGTTCCGATTACTGGGGCGGTTTTTATTTTTTTTCAGACATAATGACGGTGATTTTTTTGACTATAATAAACGGGCGATAGCTTATAATGAATAAAAAAGGAGGCGTTAAAAATGATTCGAGTATTATTTGTATGTACAGGTAACACATGCAGAAGCCCGATGGCAGAAGCGATATTGAAAAATAAGAATATTGCGGGTGTTGAAGTGAAGTCTGCAGGCGTGTATGCTTCATCAGGCCAGGCTGCTTCGCTGCATGCTAGAAATGTATTGGTTGAAAATGACATAGTGCATAATCATCATTCAACGCCCTTATCCGAGAAGGAAATGGAATGGGCGACTCATATTTTCACCATGACGGAAGGGCATAAATCGGTCATTACCCGGGCATACCCCAAAATGATCGATAAGACTTTTACTTTAAAAGAATTCATTATTGAGGATAAATATGATAGAGACATAATAGATCCGTTTGGCGGTTCTGAAGGTATTTACCGTGAAACGTTCAGGGAGTTGCAGGAATTAATAGAAGAATTAGTGAAAAGGCTTAAAGAATAAACAGGGTACATAATGTGGTCGCTGCAGTAAAAGATATTACTAAGCTTGTTGCCCGTCAATGAAAAATGCAGGATCAAGGCAGTCCCAAGAAGTGGCTGCTATTGCAGAATAAGCATCTGCTGGAGCGGAAGAAGTGACGGCTACGACAAGTGAACAAGCGTTAGTCATGGAAAATGTCGAATAATCGGCAATGGAACTTAAAGTGCAAGCGGAAAAGGGTTAACAGGACCATCACCCGCTTTCACACTTGACATTTTACTGCAGGAAACCCGAGTCGGTTTCCTGCTTCTTTGCGGGGAAAAAGGATGGACATCCTTTATCTTTTCATAATTTTGTGACACAATAAAATCAAATGAAAAAGCTAGAGGAGGATTATGATGAAAGTTGCGATTGCTTCGGATCACGGTGGTATACATATCCGTGAAGAAATAAAGAATTTATTAAATGAGTTACAGATTCCATTTGAGGACTTTGGCTGTGAATGCAGTACGTCGGTGGATTATCCTGATTATGCCTTGCCGGTTGCTGAAAAAGTGGCGCGGGGTGAGTTCGATCGGGGTATTTTAATCTGTGGAACTGGAATTGGAATGAGCATTGCTGCCAATAAAGTCAAAGGAATACGATGTGCATTGGTTCATGATGTCTATAGTGCGAAATTGACCCGCCAGCATAATGATACCAATATGTTAGCGATGGGGGAACGTGTCATTGGTCCGGGTTTGGCCAGGGAAATTGCACAAACATGGCTGACTTCGGAATTTGAAGGCGGGCGTCATCAAAACAGGATTGGTAAGATTGCGGAGTATGAAGGTAAACATAGCTAATTCTTATGGTTTTTTGGGGAGAACCCTTTTCTACCGATAGCAAGTTTTCTTATTGAAAGGATGCGTTTTCATGACAAGTGATGCTACATTTTCAAATGAGCTTGAGATATGGGAAAACCAGTTTCGGGAACTTTTACATGAGTTTCAAGAACAGACAGCTTTAAAAGAGAAACAGCTACTGGTGATCGGCTGCAGTACAAGTGAAGTGATCGGGAAAAGGATCGGTACTGAAGGGACGCTCGATGTTGCAGGGATGATTTTTTCCGTAGTTAGGGATTTTCAAGGGAAAACGGGTGTTCAGGTTGCATATCAATGTTGTGAACATCTAAACAGGGCCTTGGTTTTACAAAGGGAAACCGCGGTTCGATATGATTATGAAGAAGTTTCGGTTGTACCTGTAAGAACAGCTGGGGGATCGATGGCGACGTATGCCTATCAACAATGGAAAGATGCTGTAGTCGTTGAACATATTAAAGCGGATGCGGGGATTGACATTGGGGACACCTTCATTGGCATGCATCTGAAGCATGTGGCGGTTCCGATTCGCTCTGCCATTAAAGAAATAGGACATGCACATGTGACCATGGCAAAAACACGTCCGAAACTGATTGGCGGGGAGCGGGCCGTTTATCAGGACATTTCTGATAACAAGAGTTGTACTTAATGGGTAAGTGAAACAGCATTTCTCGGATGGGGAATGCTGTTTTTTAATTGAATGCGAGCGAAATCGTAAAGCTCAAGATAAGGTTCACAAAAAAATCATTACTTTATGGTGCTAATAGAATGGTGATTTTGCTTATGAAATATAGGGTGAAAGAGCTATTTAGTATAAATTCGATGTTAAATACGAACGTTTTTAAATAAAAAAACATTTAACGTTCGATAAAATTAGACTATCACTTCTAAATTAGACATGTTAAAATGGAGTAGAATTTTCTAATAACTATTGGTAAGGCTTTTTCATGCTTTTTTGAAGGCATGTTGCACATAAATACTAAAAAGCGAATCACGCACAATTTGAGGAGGAATTACGGAATGAATCGTTTAGCAAAGCAAGATGAGCAAGTGTTTAACGCAATTCAACTGGAATTAGGGCGTCAAAGAAGTAAAATTGAGCTTATTGCTTCTGAAAACTTCGTGAGTGAAGCTGTCATGGAAGCACAAGGATCGGTCTTGACTAATAAGTATGCAGAAGGATACCCTGGAAAACGTTACTATGGCGGATGTGAGTATGTAGACATCGTTGAAGATCTAGCACGTGAGCGTGCGAAAGAAATTTTCGGAGGGGAGTATGTGAACGTGCAGCCTCACTCTGGAGCTCAAGCCAATATGGCCGTTTACTTTACTGTTCTTCAAACTGGAGACACAGTGCTTGGGATGAACCTTTCGCATGGAGGTCACTTAACACATGGAAGTCCAGTTAACTTCAGTGGTGTTAACTACAATTTTGTTGAATATGGTGTAGACGAAAAAGATCACCGTATCGATTACAATGATGTATTGGAAAAAGCGCGTCAGCACAAACCGAAATTGATCGTAGCGGGTGCAAGTGCATATCCGCGGGAAATTGACTTCAAGCGATTCCGTGAAATTGCAGATGAAGTCGGGGCTTATTTAATGGTCGATATGGCGCATATTGCAGGTTTAGTTGCGGCTGGAATACATCAAAGCCCGATTCCTTATGCTGACTTTGTAACGACAACCACTCATAAAACACTTCGCGGACCACGCGGAGGGATGATCATCTGTAAAGAAGAATTCGGTAAGAAGATCGATAAATCCATCTTCCCTGGAATTCAAGGCGGTCCGTTGATGCATGTTATATCCGCTAAGGCTGTTGCATTCGGCGAAGCGCTTCAAGATGAATTTAAAGTATATGCACAACAGATCATCGATAATGCTAAACGTTTGGGCGAAGGATTGAAGAAAGAAGGGTTCACCCTTGTTTCTGATGGAACGGACAATCACTTGATTCTTCTTGATGTGCGCTCTACTGGATTAACGGGTAAAATCGCAGAACATGTTTTGGATGAAATCGGTATTACCGTGAACAAAAATGCGATTCCTTATGACCCGGAAAAACCATTCGTAACCAGCGGTATACGTATTGGGACTGCGGCGGTGACATCACGTGGCTTCGGATTGGAAGACATGGATGAAATAGCTGCAATCATCGGACTTGTTTTGAAAAATAATGAAGACGCAGCTAAACTTGAAGAAGCAAAACAGCGTGTTGAATCATTAGCGAACAAATTTGAATTATATCCTTCATTGTAATATCGTAGCTGCTCCCTTTTAAAGGGAGCGGTTTTTTTGTATCTTATGGAAGACCGGTGTTAGAAGAATCCGAATAGTGAAAATAGGTCTGACATCTAAACCTTTATTGAAGATTGAACCTTTTTTCTGTAAAATAGGTTGAAACGAATTTTAAAAGACACGAAAATTTTTCTATTCGACTAGGGAAATCATAAAAAAGCGCAAAACTAAGCAATGGAATTGGAGAGATGCTAAATGGGAAAAGTTTATGTTTTCGATCACCCGTTAATTCAACACAAATTAGCCTACATACGTGATATAAATACAGGAACAAAAGAATTCCGTGAACTAGTGGATGAAGTTGCATCATTGATGGCATTTGAAATCACGAGGGATATGCCATTGGAAGAGGTGGAAATCCAAACGCCTGTAAGCACAGCGAAAGTGAAAATGCTTTCTGGTAAAAAAGTGGGTATCGTTCCTATTTTACGTGCAGGCATAGGGATGGTGGACGGGATCATTAAGCTGATTCCTGCTGCAAAGGTCGGACATGTTGGACTTTACCGTGATCCTGAAACATTGAAACCGGTGGAGTATTATGCGAAAATGCCAAGCGATTTGGCTGAAAGGGAATGCATTGTCGTTGACCCGATGTTAGCCACTGGCGGATCAGCCATCGAAGCGATCCATTCCATTAAAAAGCGCGGTGCAGTCAATATTAAATTCATGTGTTTGATTGCAGCTCCAGAGGGTGTAGAAGCATTAAAAGAAGCCCATCCTGATGTTGATATTTATATTGCGGGTCTTGACGAAAAACTGAATGAACACGGGTATATCGTTCCAGGTCTTGGAGACGCGGGAGATCGTTTATTCGGCACAAAATAAGGAAAGAAACTGAGGTGTCACGAATGAATAAACCGATTAAAGTCATGACCATTTTCGGGACGAGACCAGAAGCTGTCAAAATGGCTCCCTTAGTACTCGAATTTCAAAAACACCCAGAATATTTCAAGCCGATCGTTGCTGTTACGGCTCAGCATCGCCAAATGTTAGATCAAGTTCTCGAACTATTTTCCATACAGCCGGACTATGACTTGGACATAATGAAGGAAAGGCAAACGCTTGCTGACATTACAACAAGAGCATTAAATGGTCTTGATTCAGTAATGAAGGAAGCTAAACCTGATATTGTTCTTGTGCACGGTGATACAACCACGACGTTTGTCGCAAGTCTGGCAGCTTTTTATAATCAAATTGTCATTGGGCATGTAGAAGCAGGGCTGCGCACATGGAATAAGTATTCACCCTATCCGGAAGAGATGAATCGGCAGCTTACAGGTACTATGGCAGATTTGCATTTTGCGCCGACTTCGAAAGCGGAGGAGAATCTGCTGAACGAAAACAAGAAGGATAATATCTTCGTAACGGGAAATACGGCAACCGATGCTTTAAAAACTACTGTACGTTCCACGTATTCCCATCCGGTTTTAAATGGACTTGGAGAAGACAGGCTCATTTTGCTTACAGCCCATCGCAGGGAAAACCTTGGCGAACCCATGAGGAATATCTTCAGGGCCGTAAAGAAAATCATTGCTGAGCATGATAACGTTCAAGTGGTATATCCTGTCCATTTAAATCCGCTTGTTCAGGAATTGGCAAACGAAATTCTCGGGGGCGATCCGCGGGTTCATTTGATTGAACCGCTGGATGTATTGGATTTCCATAACTTCGCTTCAAGAGCCTATCTGATTTTGACAGATTCTGGAGGAATCCAGGAAGAGGCACCGTCACTTGGTGTACCTGTCCTAGTTTTAAGGGATACGACCGAACGTCCTGAGGGGATTGCTGCTGGAACCTTAAAATTGGCGGGTACTGATGAACAAAACATATATAATTTGGCACATGAATTGCTCACCGATCAAGAGGTGCACGAAAAAATGTCCAAAGCTTCAAATCCATATGGGGATGGAAATGCTTCGGTCCGCATCGCTGAAGCCATCCGTTACTATTTTAAGCAAGCAGACATGCCACCAACTAGATTTGACTCATAAAAAAGGAAAAGCCATGCGCTTTTCCTTTTTTTATTTGCATACTCCAAGGTTGTTGAGAAAAGATAACAGCTAAGGGGATGATTATGTTGGGAAAGAAAACGTTCATAGTGTTTGTTTTCCTTTTTCTATTTATTTATCAAAATGAAAAGGGATTGGCATCCGTCATTCTGCCGCCTTTACCAAAACTATCTGAATCTAAGGAAGTAACGGTTGTTGTAACGATGGATAAGGTGTTTCAACGAAAAAAAATCGAAAAACTGCTTGAAAAATATCCATCCCTTCAATTACGGAATGTTTATTCAGTTGCCCTGAAAGGATTTTCCGTTCAGGGGAAGATGAATGAGATAGAACAACTTAAAAAGGAGGATGAAATTCAGGCTGTAACGGAAGTAACCGTTTATCAAGCGGTGTTGGATAAAAGTGTCCCATACATAGGAGGAGGAAGGGTCAGGGGTTTCTTTGATAAGGAGAATCACCGGATCACCGGGAAAGGGGTAAAAGTAGGAATCATAGATACTGGAATCGATTATACACATCCAGATTTGCAACGTGCTTATAAAGGAGGGAAGGATCTGGTAGATGGTGATGAAGATCCGATGGAAACCAAAAATCAAGGCGACCTGGATACATTACATGGGACTCATGTGGCAGGCATCATTGCAGCCAATGGAAAAATGAAAGGCGTTGCACCAGAAGCGGAGATATATGCATATCGAGCTTTGGGACCAGGTGGTGCAGGAGATACAGACCAAGTCTTGATGGCTATTGAGTCAGCCATGAAGGATAGGGTGGATGTATTGAACCTCTCTCTTGGCAATAACATCAATGGCCCTGATTTACCTATCTCCCTTGCGTTGAATAAAGCTGTGGAAAGCGGCATCGTTGCCGTGACATCCAACGGGAATTCCGGTCCTGCTGTATGGACCGTAGGCTCACCCGGAACAGCGGAAAAAGCGATTTCCGTTGGGGCATCGACTCCTCCCTTAAGGGTTCCGTATATGATTTACGGACTTGGATCGAAAAAGCACCAATCGCATTTAACCGTATTTCAAGGTTCTAAAAAATGGAACCTGACGTTTTCTGAGGATGTCATATTTGGGGGTCTGGGCAATGAAAAGGACCTGAAACATGTTCGGGATAAGATTGTGTTGATGGAACGTGGCACACTTACCTTCCAGCAGAAAGTATCCAATGCAGAGAAGGCAGGTGCAAAGGGGGTAATTGTTTATAATAATACAAGCGGGACCTTTACTGGAAGCTTGGAAAAAGAAATGAACATCCCAGCTGCTTCTATTAATAGAAGAGATGGATTACAGCTAAAGCAAATCATGGAGCAAGGGCAGAGTAAAACCGTTCAATTTGTTTATAAGAACGAGCAGGATAAGCTCGCAGATTTTAGCTCCAGGGGACCGGTAACCGTATCATGGGGAATAAAGCCTGACGTATTGGCACCGGGAGTGGAAATTAAAAGTACCATCCCTAAAGGATACATGTCCCTGGATGGAACAAGTATGTCCGCACCGCATGTTGCAGGAGCATGCGCCTTAATCCTGCAAAAACACCCCGAATGGAACCCGGAGCAAGTGAAATCTGCATTGATGAGCACTTCCAAACCATTGAGGAAATCTACGAATCAATTGTATCACACATATGAACAGGGGGCTGGACGCATCCAGGTCGACGAAGCATTAAAAGCGGACACGCTCTTGAGTCCAAGCTCATTGTCCTTTGGGATGTATACGAAAAAAGAAGGAATTGAAGAGCATCATGAAACGATAGTCATAGAAAATACCGGAACGGAAATGAGGAAGTACTCCTTCATGGTTCCATTGAAAGAGACGGGACTTATTTGGGAATTGCCGAAATCCCTTACTTTGAATCCGAAGGAAAAAAAACGGTTAAAAGTGGGGCTGCAGGTCAACCCAGCAAAGCTTAAAAAAGGAGTCTTTGATGGATACCTCATTATAATGGAAGGAACCAAAAGAATATCCCTTCCTTATTTATATGTAAAGGAAGAGCCTGATTACCCAAGGATAATGGGATTTGATTTTGGCCAAGGGGACCAGAAAGGCACATATCGATACGAAATGTACCTTCCGAGTGGGGCTGAAGAATTCGGTATTGCCCTTTATGAGGAAGATAGCTTGAAATTCGCTGGATATTTGGATTGGTCCAAATCGGCACCTTCCGGTTTGATCAAAAAAGAAGTATTGAAAAAGAACTTGCCGCCTAAAGGAGTGTATAAAGCGATAATCTTTGCGAGAAAGGGTGGAAGGGAAGATCGGATAGAAAAGACGTTACTTATTGAGTGAATAGAGAGTAATAAGTAAAATAAAATGGATGTCAATAGTATAAAAAAGATAATTTGTGAACAATTCGTTAATAATTACAAACCTGTGACAAATTTCACTAACCACTCATTGACATTGATTCTTGCCTATTGTATGCTAACTAAGGATGTAAAATGAGAGGGGTTTCATACGTTAATAACGTGTCAAATAGAAGCTAGTTTTTGACCTTCTATTTGGACTTGTTACGGGCAAATTCCCTAGCTAAACACAGATACTACAATATTTCTAGGGAGATTACATGACAAAATGCTAGAATTGGAAAAAATGTTCAATAGGCAGCTAAAATACATGTTGTATTTAATGGGTATTTATGTACTCGGGGTGGGCTTCACTTCACATGATTCAGTCTTCCAAGGATTATTGCTTGGAACAGCCTTCAGCCTATTTATATTCTGGTCAATGGTCAAAAAGAACAAAAAGTTCGCTCAAGAGGTTGCCGAAGGTAAGAAAACGCGCTCCCTTGGTAGTTTAACTAGAATGTCTGTAGCGGGTTTAGCTGCAATTATTGCATTGAGATATCCTGACGAGTTTCAAGTGGTCTGCGTGGTAGTGGGATTAATGACAGTTTACTTTGTCATTATGATAGATTATTTTATGCAAAACATACGTAGGTAGTAAAGAAGAGAGGTGAATACTGTTGAATCATGAAGCTCCTATGTGGGAATTTATGGATACTGGAATACATTTCAACTTGGCTAATGTTCTTATGATGACTATCGCAAGTCTCATTGTCTTCATTATTGCTGTAGCAGCAACTCGAAAACTTGCGATGAAGCCAACAGGAATCCAAAACTTTATAGAATGGGTTATGGATTTTGTGAAAAACATCATCAACAGCAATATGGATTGGCGTACGGGTGGTCAGTTCCTTATGTTGGGAATGACATTAATATTGTACGTATTTGTTTCAAACATGTTAGGATTGCCGTTCTCGATTGTAATAGGGCATGAACTTTGGTGGAAATCACCTACATCAGATCCAGCAATAACTTTAACCTTGGCAGTTATGGTAATGGGTTTAACTCATTATTATGGTATCAAGATGAGAGGCATGAAAAATTATGCCAAAACTTATGTCCAACCAATGGGTTTCTTGTTTCCGTTAAAGATTATTGAGGAGTTCGCTAATACGTTAACTCTAGGATTGCGGCTTTACGGGAATATTTATGCGGGTGAGTTACTATTAACTTTACTTGCTGGACTAGGAACAAGTGGTGTTGTGGGTGCAGCCACTGCTGCATTACCGATGTTAGCTTGGGAAGGATTTAGTATCTTTGTCGGCTCCATTCAAGCTTTTATCTTTACTATGTTAACGATGGTTTATCTTTCCCATAAAGTAAGTGACGACCATTAATTATAAATATTGTTCATTTTGAACATTATATTGATGAAAAAATAAAACAACATTTCAAGGAGGAAATTTATCATGACAGGTTCTTTAGGTCTTATAGCTGCTGCTATCGCAGTTGGATTAGGTGCACTAGGTGCGGGTATTGGTAATGGTCTTATCGTAGGGCGTACAATTGAAGGAATGGCTCGTCAGCCAGAAGCTCGTGGTATGCTTCAAACTACAATGTTCGTTGGTATTGCGTTAGTTGAGGCACTTCCAATCATCGCTGTAGTTATCGCGTTTATTGTAATGGGTAAATAAGATAACTTGAAAAAGTTCAATAATGGCGAAGATGATCCAAGGAGACCCTTCGCCATTGCTCTGTGTTAAAGTGAACATTTATGACAGTGATACTGTCAATCGAAAATACAGAACTTCAATAGTGAATCTCATGAAGGGAGTGAACCGAGCGTGTTAACAAGCAATTATGTTCTTGGTCAAGCAGTCCACTTTAATGGTGGGGATATCATATACCAGCTTGTAATCTTTATTATTTTGTTAGCGTTGCTTAAGAAGTTTGCATGGGGTCCGCTAATGGGCATCATGAAAGAACGTGAAGAGCATGTTGCGAATGAAATTGAAGCAGCTGAAGTTAGTAGAAAAGAAGCACTGAAATATTTAGAAGAACAGCGTGAAATCGTAAAACAATCTCGCACTGAAGCGGGACAACTTATAGAGAATGCTAAGCAACAAGGCGAAGCACAGCGCGAAGATATTATTAATCAAGCGCGTGCAGAGGCTGAACGTGTTAAAGAATCAGCAAAACGTGAAATCGTTCAAGAGAGAGAAAAAGCAGTTGCCGCCTTACGCGAGCAAGTTGCTTCATTATCTGTCATGATCGCCTCTAAGGTGATTGAGAAAGAACTTTCATCAGCTGATCAAGAAAAACTAATCAATGAATATATTCAAGAGGCAGGAGAAGGTAAATGAGCGATATAACTGTAGCAGGACGTTATGCTGTAGCTCTTTTCCAAATTGCGAAAGAGCAAAATCTCATTAACCAACTTGAAGAAGAGCTTCGCATAGTGAATGACGTTTTCACAAATGATAAAGAGCTATTAAACTTCTTGGCTCATCCTAAAATGACTAGCGATGCAAAAAATACATTGCTTGCAAATGCATTTGCAAGTCTTTCGTCTTCCGTTCAAAATACTGTAATGTTAATGGTGGAGCGTCATCGTACAGATGAAGTGACTGCTATGGCACAAGAGTTCATTGAACTTGCGAATGAAGAAAATTCAGTTGCGGACGCGACTGTTTATACAGTTAATCCTTTAACTGAAGCTGAAGCGGAAGCTGTGTCTTCAGCTTTTGCTGCAAAAATCGGCAAACGTAATTTGCGTATCACTAATGTTACGGATAGCAGTATTCTTGGCGGCATCAAACTTCAAATCGGTAACCGTATTTATGACGGAACGATAAGCGGGAAGCTTGATCGCCTTAGCAAACAACTATTAGGTTAATATTCACAGATAGGGGTGAAATTCATGAGCATCAAAGCTGAAGAAATCAGTGCGCTGATTAAAAAGCAGATTGAAAACTATCAGTCGGAAATTAAAGTAAGCGATGTAGGTACAGTAATCACTGTTGGTGATGGTATCGCTCGCGTTCATGGTTTAGATAATGCAATGGCTGGGGAGCTCTTAGAATTTTCTAATGGTTCAATGGGATTGGCACAAAACCTTGAGCAAAATAACGTAGGTGTTGTTATTCTTGGACCATTCAGAGACATTCAAGAAGGCAGTGAAGTACGCCGTACTGGCCGTATCATGGAAGTGCCAGTTGGAGAAGAATTAATCGGACGTGTCGTGAATCCGCTAGGACAACCATTAGATGGTCTTGGTCCAATCGCTACAACAAAAACTCGTCCAATCGAAAGCCCTGCTACAGGTGTTATGGACCGTAAATCTGTTCATGAGCCATTACAAACAGGGATTAAAGCAATCGATGCTCTAGTACCAATCGGACGCGGACAACGTGAGTTAATCATTGGTGACCGTCAAACTGGTAAAACATCAGTTGCAATCGATACAATCCTTAACCAAGCTGACCAAGACATGATCTGTATTTATGTTGCTATTGGTCAAAAAGAATCAACAGTTCGTGGAACAGTTGAGACACTACGTAAAAATGGTGCACTAGATTACACAATTGTTGTATCTGCATCAGCTTCTCAACCAGCACCACTTTTATACCTAGCTCCATATGCTGGTGTGACTATGGGTGAAGAGTTCATGTTCGCCGGCAAGCACGTTTTAGTGGTATATGATGATCTTTCTAAACAAGCATCAGCATACCGTGAACTTTCCTTGCTTCTTCGCCGTCCTCCAGGTCGTGAAGCATTCCCTGGGGATGTATTCTACTTGCACTCCCGCTTACTTGAGCGTGCAGCTAAATTGAATGACACTTTAGGTGCCGGTTCAATTACTGCGCTTCCATTTGTTGAAACACAAGCAGGCGATATCTCTGCTTACATTCCAACAAACGTTATTTCCATCACAGATGGACAAATCTTCTTACAATCTGATTTGTTCTTCTCAGGTGTACGTCCTGCGATTAACGCTGGTCTTTCCGTATCCCGTGTTGGTGGATCTGCACAAATTAAAGCGATGAAAAAAGTTGCTGGTACATTACGTCTAGACTTAGCTTCTTATCGTGAATTGGAAGCATTCTCCCAATTCGGTTCTGATCTTGATGCTGCTACTCAAGCAAAACTTAACCGTGGTGCTCGTACAGTTGAAGTTCTTAAGCAAGATCTAAATAAACCAATTAAAGTTGAAAAACAAGTCATGATTTTCTATGCATTGACTAAAGGTCATCTAGATGATATTCCAGTATCGGATATCCTTCGTTTTGAAGAAGAATACTATGTGTTCCTAGATCGTTCTCATCCAGAATTATTAGATCACATTCGCACAACTAAAGGTCTTCCTGAAGACGCTGCTATCGTTGCTGCAATTAACGAGTTCAAAAAGAACTTCGTTATTTCTGAATAATAAGGTCTAACTAATTTATAAAGGGTGGTGAGAATGAATGGCCTCTTTACGCGATATTAAGTCTCGGATTACTTCAACGAAAAAGACGAGTCAAATTACAAAAGCGATGCAGATGGTATCTGCTTCTAAAATGAACCGTGCTGAAGCTAATGCTAAAGCATATGTTCCATATATGGAAAAAATTCAAGAAGTAGTATCAAGTATTGCGAACGGAAGTACGGGTGCATCTCATCCAATGCTTACCTCACGTCCAGTGAAGAAAACCGGTTACCTGGTAATCACATCGGACCGCGGATTGGCAGGTGCATACAACAGTAGCATCCTTCGCCACGTTCATAAAACTATTCTTGAACGCCATAAATCCAATGATGAGTTCGTCATTATCGCAATCGGAAGGGTTGGCCGTGATTTCTTTGTCAGCCGTAATATGCACGTAGAGCTTGAAGTAATAGGGGTTCCCGATCAGCCGTCTTTCGCTGACATTAGCTCCTTTGCTAAATCAACAGTGAATTTGTATCTAAATGAACTGTGTGATGAGCTTTATATGTACTATAACCATTATGTCAGCCCAATCCAGCAGGATGTAACGGAAACGCAAGTCCTTCCATTAGCTGACTTTAATACTTCCAATGCAGCATTGACTTCTTATGAATTTGAACCGAATGCAGAAGAAATTCTTGAGGTATTACTACCTCAGTACGCAGAAAGTTTAATTTATGGTGCTTTGTTAGATGGTAAAGCAAGTGAGCACTCTGCACGTATGACTGCAATGAAAAATGCAACCGATAATGCGAAAGAATTGATCGACTCGCTTTCATTGCAATATAACCGTGCACGTCAGGCCGCAATTACTCAAGAAATCACGGAAATTGTTGGCGGTGCAGCAGCTTTAGAATAAAATCATTAAAGGGGACGGTCGGCCCGAACGAAGCTTGGCCGTTCCATAATCTCGATAGTCGTTATAAGCAACGTTAGGAGGGAAAACGATGAATATAGGACGCGTTACTCAAGTTATGGGTCCGGTTGTTGACGTGAAATTCGAAGACGGACAACTTCCTAAGATCTATAACGCGTTAAGAATCGAAAATACAGCGTCTGGTACAGGACTAACTCTTGAAGTAGCCCTTCAACTAGGTGATAATACAGTTCGTACTGTAGCAATGTCTTCCACTGATGGTTTAACTCGTGGTGCAGAGACTGTTGATACAGGAGCTCCAATTTCCGTTCCTGTAGGTGAAGTAACTCTAGGCCGCGTTTTCAACGTATTAGGGGAAAACATTGACCTATTTGAACCACTTACAGCAGAGGTGCGTCGTGATCCAATTCACAGACAAGCACCAACTTTTGAAGAATTATCAACATCCGTTGAAATTCTTGAAACGGGTATTAAAGTAGTAGATTTACTTGCACCTTACATCAAAGGTGGTAAAATCGGTCTTTTCGGTGGTGCCGGTGTTGGTAAAACTGTACTTATCCAAGAACTTATTAATAACATCGCACAAGAGCACGGCGGTATCTCGGTATTCGCTGGTGTAGGTGAGCGTACTCGTGAAGGAAATGACCTTTTCTACGAGATGACTGATTCTGGTGTTATTAAGAAAACAGCAATGGTATTCGGACAAATGAACGAGCCACCAGGTGCACGTATGCGTGTAGCTTTAAGTGGTTTGACAATGGCTGAATATTTCCGTGACGAACAAGGACAAGACGTTCTTTTCTTCATCGATAACATTTTCCGTTTCACTCAAGCAGGTTCTGAGGTTTCTGCCCTATTAGGTCGTATGCCTTCAGCGGTAGGTTACCAACCAACCCTTGCTACAGAAATGGGTCAATTACAAGAACGTATCACATCAACAAATAAAGGTTCAGTTACATCCATTCAAGCGATCTATGTACCTGCCGATGACTATACGGATCCGGCTCCAGCTACAACTTTCGCTCACTTGGATGCAACAACTAACCTTGAACGTAAACTTTCTGAAATGGGTATCTACCCAGCAGTTGATCCATTGGCGTCTTCTTCTCGTGCTCTTAGCCCAGAGATCGTTGGAGCTGAGCATTATAAAGTGGCTCGTCAAGTGCAATCAACTTTACAGAAATATAAAGAACTTCAAGATATTATTGCCATCTTGGGTATGGACGAGTTAAGCGAAGACGAAAAAGTAATCGTTGCCCGTGCTCGTAGAATTCAAAACTTCTTGTCACAAAACTTCCACGTGGCTGAACAATTCACTGGTCAAAAAGGATCTTATGTACCAGTTAAAGAAACAGTCCAAGGATTCAAAGATATCCTAGCTGGAAAATATGACGAACTTCCTGAAGATGCTTTCCGTCTAGTTGGCCGCATCGAAGAAGTTATTGCTAAAGCAAAAGAAATGGCTTAATTAAAGGGACCTAGGAGGGAATGAAATGAAGACCATTAAAGTCAATGTTGTTACTCCCGATGGCCCAGTATATGATGCAGAAGTTGAAATGGTAAGCACTAAAGCTAAAAGCGGTGAGCTGGGAATTATGGCTGGACACGTTCCGACTGTAGCTCCTCTTACCATCGGTGCTGTCCGTCTTAAAAATGGAAGCAACACAGACTATGTAGCTGTAA
Source organism: Bacillus sp. ISL-4 (assembly GCF_018613275.1). Taxonomy (NCBI): domain Bacteria; kingdom Bacillati; phylum Bacillota; class Bacilli; order Caryophanales; family Bacillaceae; genus Bacillus; species Bacillus sp. ISL-4. Next base: position 50,384 of record NZ_JAGGQN010000035.1, on the reverse strand, counting down.
ATGGTGGCTTCTTGGAAGTCCGCCCTGATGTGGTAACCATTTTAGCTCAATCTGCTGAAAGAGCTGAAACTATCGATCTTGCACGTGCTCAAGCAGCAAAGACCCGTGCTGAACAAAGATTGCAGAACAATGATGGATCAAATGATGCCAAAAGGGCTGATTTAGCGTTTAAACGTGCCATCAACCGTATCCAAATTGCTGAAATGCGATAACTTTAAATGAAGAAACACCTGATCAAACCATTCGTGGTAAGATCAGGTGTTTTTTTTTATCCAAGAGGTTTTTGAGGATTTTTGACATTGAATATCGGAATTAGGAAAAAAAGGTCGAATTATAGAGTAAAGTATTTTCCATTTTAAACCTTAACTCGTCGACATGATTTTATCCTAATGTTATAATGTATACGCTTACATTTATTGCTTCATACCCCCTCCTTTCACTTTGCTTCTAAAAGAATGTTACCCTGCATAATATTTAAAACGGTATCCAAAAAGAAGACAAGCAAATTTGAATTGTACCCATTTAACATGAATTATCCATAAAGGGAGATGAACATGGGACAGCTGCATATTTACCAAAATAATTATTTAATTGTATTTGTTTTCCTTTGTCTTGGCATTTTATTACCTGTGATCGCTTTATTTCTTGGTAGACTGCTAAGGCCGTATAAACCGACAGATATGAAATATACGACTTATGAAAGTGGAATCGAACCTTTTCAGGATTCAAGGGTTCAATTCAATGTCAGGTATTATCTATTCGGATTGATGTTCGTCATATTTGATGTGGAAACGGTTTTTCTTTATCCATGGGCGGTTGCCTATGATGAACTCGGACTGTTTGCATTGATTGAAATGCTGTTTTTTGTCCTGATCCTAATGCTTGGGCTAATCTACGCTTGGAAAAAGAAGGTGTTAAAGTGGAATTGAAGTTGGATGAACTTACCCCTAAAGAAATGGAAGAAATGCGCCATAGCATTTTTTTATCCACACTTGAGCAAATAAAAGGCTGGGCTAGAAGTAACTCACTCTGGCCAATGACTTTCGGTTTGGCATGTTGTGCAATTGAAATGATGGGTGTCGGTTCCTCTCATTATGATTTGGACCGATTTGGTTCATTTTTTCGGACATCACCCAGACAATCGGATGTCATGATTGTTTCAGGAACGGTAACGAAAAAAATGGCTCCAATAATAAGTAGATTATACGAACAAATGCCAGAACCGAAATGGGTTATTGCGATGGGATCCTGTGCAACTGCTGGTGGGCCTTATGTTCACTCTTACTCAGTGGTCAAGGGGGTAGATCAAATTGTACCTGTCGATGTGTATATACCGGGTTGTCCCCCAAACCCAGCTGCACTTATTTATGGGATCAATAAATTAAAAGAAAAAATCCGTTACGAGGCGAAAACCGGAAAGCGGGTGATATAGATGAGTGAAAAGGTGGACTTAGCGAAACAAAAAGCGGAGGCAGCGGCCAAGGCGAAGGCTGAAGCACTGGCCCGAAAACAGGCGAAAGCTGAAAGTGCGGAAAAGCCGGAAGGCGAAATGGATATAGCGAAGCAAAAAGCGGCGGCAGCGGCCAAGGCGAAGGCTGAAGCATTGGCCCGAAAACAGGCGAAAGCTGAAAATGCGGAAAAGCCGGAAGGCGAAATGGATATAGCGAAACAAAAAGAGGAGGCAGCGGCCAAGGCGAAGGCTGAAGCACTGGCCCAAAAACAGGCGAAAGCTGAAAGTGCGGAAAAGCCGGAAGGCGAAATGGATAAAGCGAAGCAAAAAGCGGAGGCAGCGGCCAAGGCGAAGGCTGAAGCATTGGCCCGAAAACAGGCGAAAGCTGAAAATGCAGAAAAGCCGGAAGGCGAAATGGATATAGCAAAGCAAAAAGCGGCGGCAGCAGCCAAGGCGAAGGCAGCGGCATTGGCCCGAAAACAGGCGAAAGCTGAAAGTGCGGAAAGGCCGGAAGGCGAAACGGATATAGCGAAGCAAAAAGCGGCGGCAGCAGCCAAGGCGAAGGCAGCGGCATTGGCCCGAAAACAGGCGAAAGAAGAAGCGGCGGAAAAGCCGGAAGGCGAAATGGATAAAGCGAAGCAAAAAGCAGCGGCAGCAGCCAAGGCGAAGGCAGCCGCATTAGCCCGAAAACAGGCGAAAGAAGAAGCGGCGGAAAAGCCGGAAGGCGATATGGATATAGCGAAGCAAAAGGCGGCGGCAGCAGCCAAGGCGAAGGCAGCTGCTGCTGCGAAGAGCAGGACTGCTGTAAAGGAAAGCGAGGAAGCTAACAACCCTATCGAACTTTCCCCAAATCAGTCGAAACTTGATCAAATCGTTTCTGCTATTGAGAGCCATGTTGGACAAGGGACATTATCAGAGCACTATATTAATAGATTATCAAAAGATGTACCCACTTTAGTGGCTAATCCGGATACATATTTCTCAATAGCAAAATTTCTGCGGTACGATGAACGGCTTAACTTTTCGTATTTATCGGAACTTCATGGTACGGACTTTGAAACCCATATGGAAATCTATGTACATTTACATTCATTCAAAATGAACCAATCAGTTGCCTTGAAGGTGAAACTTGATAGGGATTCTCCCGTTATTCCATCATTGGTCCCATTATGGTCAGGAGCAAATTGGCCAGAATGTGAGGCGTATGATTTATTAGGTATTAACTTTTATGAACACCCTGATTTAAAACGGATTTTACTTGGGGAAGAATGGAAAGGGTATCCCCTTAGAAAAGATTATCAGCCTTATGATGTGGAGGTGTAAGCCCAATGTTAAGGACGGAAGAAATGCTTCTCAATGTCGGGCCGCAGCATCCGAGTACACATGGTGTTTTTCGGCTTGTCATCAAGATTGACGGTGAAATTATAAAAGAGGCAACACCTGTCATTGGGTATTTGCATCGCGGTACGGAAAAACTAGCGGAAAATCTGCAATATACACAAATAATCCCATATACCGATCGGCTCGATTATCTAGCGGCAATGACAAATAATTATGTGCTTTGCCATGCTGTTGAGACAATGATGGGGGTGGAGATCCCCGAAAGGGCAGAATATTTGCGGGTTATCGCAATGGAATTGGGCAGAGTGGCAAGCCACCTTGTCTGGTGGGGTACATACTTGCTGGATATAGGTGCGACGAGCCCTTTCCTATACGCATTTCGAGAACGTGAAATGATCGTTAATTTATTGACTGAATTGTCAGGGGCACGCCTTACATTCAATTATATGCGTGTCGGAGGCGTGAAATGGGATGCTCCTGAAGACTGGATTGCGAAGGTTGCCGAGTTTGTTCCTTATATGAGGGAGCAGCTTGCCGGTTACCATGAGCTTGTGACAGGGAATGAAATCTTTGTTAATCGGGTTAAAGGGGTGGGCATCTATACGAAGGAAGAAGCCCTGCAGTATTCGCTTAGCGGTGCCAACTTAAGGTGTACAGGTGTGGAATGGGATTTACGAAAAAATGAGCCATATTCCATTTATGACAGGTTCACGTTTGATGTTCCTACAAGGGAAGAGGGTGACGCCTTTTCACGTTATCACTGTAGAATGGAAGAAATCGAAGAATCACTGAAAATCATCGAGCAGGCGGTTGAGCAATTCCCAGAAGGGCCGATCCTTGCTAAGGTCCCTAAAATAATAAAGGTCCCTAAGGGTGAAGCATTTGTCCGAATTGAATCGCCAAGAGGGGAAATAGGCTGTTATATCGCAAGTGAAGGGAAAAAGGAGCCATACCGTTTGAAATTTCGCAGACCTTCATTTTATAATCTGCAAATTCTTCCGAAATTATTGGAAGGGGAAAATATGGCGAACTTGATAACGATATTAGGTGCAATCGATATCGTTTTAGGGGAGGTTGATGGATAAATGATCAAGGATCTTCTCCACTCCGCTCCAAGTCTACTGAATTTTGGCATTTTTTTTGGTTTGGCCGTCCTGCTCCTGTTCGTCGTATTAGGGTTTGTAACCTATGGAATCCTTTCAGAGCGAAAAATAATGGGGTTCATGCAAATGCGTGTCGGCCCAAACCAAATTGGGGGGAAATGGGGTCTCTTGCAGACCGTTGCTGACGTTTTGAAACTTCTGATCAAGGAAGATACGATACCCAAAAAAGCTGATAAGCCGTTATATATTTTAGCTCCGGTAATTGCTTTTGCTCCTGCTTTCATGGTCCTTGCCACCTTGCCGTTCACCGATGCCTTCCAATTTGCGGATATAGGTGTCGGACTGCTTTATTATATTGCGATTTCCGGCATATCGACCATCGGCATCGTCACTGCGGGTTGGGCTTCCAATAATAAATATTCTTTGATTGGCGGAATGAGGGCAGCCGCGCAAATGATATCTTATGAGATCCCATTGGTGATGTCGCTAGTGGGAATTGTCCTCCTAGCAGGCAGTTTAAACTTGAATGATATAGTTGCAGCCCAGGAAAAGGTTTGGTTCATTTTTCTTCAGCCGATTGCGTTTATCGTGTTTTTTATTGCAGCGGTTGCCGAGTTGAACAGGGTTCCTTTTGACCTTCCGGAAGCGGAATCCGAACTTGTTGCAGGCTATCATGTTGAATACTCTGGATTTCGATGGGCTTTCTTCATGTTATCCGAATATGTGTATATGTTTGCAATGGCAACGCTAACCACTGTATTATTTTTAGGGGGATGGAATTCTATTCCGTTTTTGGATTTTATTCCGGCAGCCATCTGGTTCGGTTTGAAGTTCAGTGCCGTATTCTATGTATTGGTCTGGATTCGTGTAACCTTTCCTCGTATAAGGGCCGATCAATTGATGGAATTCGGATGGAAAGTGCTGCTTCCGGTTGCATTAGCAAATATATTTTTGACGGCACTAATAAAAGAATTGATTAACCTTTTTTAGAAACATAAGCTGGTCGGAAAGCGAGGGATTTATATGCTTGGTTTAGCAAAAGGTTTAACCTATACATTAAAGAACTTGACGAGGAAAAAAGTGACCTATGACTACCCGAATGAGCCGCTTCCGCTCCCTGACCGATTCCGGGGAATCCAAAAATTCTATCCTGAAAAGTGTATTGTATGCAATCAATGCGTGACGATTTGTCCAACGGATTGTATTCAATTAACTGGTAAGAAACATCCGGACCCATCGAAAAAAGGGAAAATCATCGATACGTATGACATCAATTTCGAGATTTGCATTTTATGTGATTTATGTACGGAGGTTTGCCCTACAGAAGCGATCGTGATGACGAATCAATTCGAGTTGGCAGAGTATAGCCGTGATCATCTATTCAAAAATCTGGAATGGCTGGATGAAAATGATGAAAATATCCGGAAGGTGAATAAGGTATGAGTTTGTCGGGTGAATTAATTGCCTTTATTGGTTTGGCACTCGTCGCGATATTAGGCGGGGTGCTGCTGATTACCTTAACAAAAGTGGTGCACATGGTAATCGCACTTGTCTTTACTTTCTTGGGCATTGCAGGCATTTATATGTTGCTTTCGGCCGAGTTTGTCGCCATTGTCCAAATCCTTATTTATTCAGGGGCAATCACAATCGTGATGCTATTCGGGATTATGCTGACAAAGCACCAGGAAAATGATGCACCCGCTAAAGGGGGCTGGGGGAAATTCTCCTTGCTCGCAGCGATAGCTGGATTCGCCGTGGCGGTTTATCTGGGGATTTATAATCTGGATATACCTGTACAGCCGACGGCCTTGCATGAGGAAAATACAAAGCAAATAGGAATCGAACTTTTTTCAAAATATGTGATTCCATTTGAAGTGATGTCGGTACTCCTGCTTGTTGCTTTAGTCGGTGCCATCGTACTGGCTAAAAAAGATGATGAGGAGGGAGATCGATCATGACGGGAGTTCCCTTGTCGGCTTACCTTGTATTGGCACTCGTTTTATTTTGTATAGGGCTGTATGGGGCCTTGACGAAAAGAAATGCGGTCATTGTTTTGATTTCAATCGAGCTGATGCTGAACGCCGCCAATATCAATTTAGTCGCCTTCAGTAAATTCGGGGTAACGCCATCCATTACGGGTCAAGTTTTTTCCTTATTCACGATTACGATCGCTGCTGCCGAGGCAGCTGTAGGGCTGGCTATACTAATGTCCCTTTATCGCAATCGGAAGACGGTCAATGTCGATGAAATGAAAATAATGAAGAATTGAAGGTTTATATAAATGAAGAAGGGGATTTGATACGATGATGGAGCACGCATGGCTCATACCGATCTTTCCACTCGTCACGTTTCTGGTTCTGCTTCTATCAGGCGGGCGGTTGCGGGAACGAGGGGCTTTTATAGGAATAATATGTACATTGGCTTCGTTTGTTTTATCGTTGCTTGTCCTGATAGAACGATTTAAAGAACCTACTTATAATATATCGATAGATTGGCTGTCCTTCGGAGGGACACAACTTACAGCCGGATTCGAAATCAATCAGCTTAATGCCTTGATGCTTGTGATCGTTTCCCTTGTCAGCCTGCTTGTCCAGATATATTCGAAGGGGTATATGAAGGGTGAAGTGCGATTCTCCATTTTTTATGCTTATCTGGGCTTCTTCATCTTTGCGATGCTTGGTCTAGTCATGGCACCTAATTTATTACAGCTTTATATCTTCTGGGAATTGGTTGGGGTGGGTTCTTTCCTGCTCATCGGGTTTTACTTTTATAAACTGGAAGCTAAGGCTGCAGCGAAGAAGGCATTCATCATGACCAGGATTGGGGATGTAGGGCTCTTAATCGGCATCATTCTTCTATTCTGGGAAACAGGCAGCTTTGAATATGGAGAGATCTTTCAAGCCGTTCAATCGGGCATGATATCAAGTGGAAAACTGACTTTAATCGCTATTTTGATTTTTATCGGTGCGGTTGGGAAGTCTGGACAATTTCCACTTCACACTTGGCTTCCGGATGCAATGGAAGGCCCGACTCCGGTTTCCGCATTGATACACGCAGCAACCATGGTTGCTGCAGGGGTTTACCTGGTGGCGGCCATGTTTCCGTTATTCATGGCTAGTTCTGCTGCGATGCAGGTCGTAGCAATAACAGGTGGAATTACAGCCATATTTGCCGCAAGCATTGCCATAGTGCAAAAGGATGTTAAGCGTGTATTGGCCTATTCGACAATCTCTCAGCTTGGTTTTATGATGCTTGCTTTGGGTACTTCGGGATATGTGGCCGGGGTGTTTCATTTAATGACCCATGCCTTTTTTAAAGCATTGCTGTTTTTGTCGGCAGGCAGTGTTATTCACGCTATACATACACAGGATATGGAAAAGATGGGCGGTCTATGGGGTAAGTTGAATTGGACTGGGCCGCTGTTCTTGACTGGCACTTTGGCGATATCGGGGTTTCCGTTGCTCTCGGGTTTTTTCAGTAAAGATGAAATTCTGATGGCTGCCTGGGAGAATGGTAGTTATATATTGTTTGGTCTAGCGGTGGTTACCTCCTTTTTAACTGCGTTTTATATGTTCCGGCTGTTTTTCATGATATTTGCAGGCGACTCGCGCAGTCAAGTAAAACAGGTCAAGGAATCACCTTCCATCATGTTAATTCCGATGCTCGCATTGGCGTTGCTTGCTGTAATCGGTGGGTATATCCAAACACCGTGGTTTGGAACTTTCCTTGGGGAGTGGCTTGTGGAGGGAAATGAAACTCTTCTAGGCGCCAGCCATAGTGAGGGGCCCGTTTGGATCATGTTGTTGGCCGTGCTTGTATCGCTGGCCGGGATATACCTTGCTTATATGATATACGCTAAAAAGAAGTTACCTCGGGAATGGCTTGTCAAAGAAAACTCCGGGGTATATAGGGTTTTGGAAAATAAGTATTATATAGATGAGATTTACCACCTTACTGCAGGTTATGCAATCAAAGGCTTTAGTATATTCCTATCTTATATTGAAAGGTTCATTATCGGTGGCCTGGTTTCCACTGTAACAAGTTCAATAGAAGGATTGGGGAAAATAGGGTCTAAACTGCAAACGGGACAGGGACAGCAATATGGCATGATAGCCTTTCTGGGACTTGCGGTACTGTTGGTGATTTTTGCAGTGACTGGGGGGTATCTAAGATGAATGTCTATTTGCTCTCGCTATTAGTGTTTTCACCGCTGCTGGGCATAGTGATGGTTGCCCTTATGCCGAAAAAAGAGGAAAGGACGATTAAACAATTTGGTTTTTTCGGAACACTGCCTCCCCTTTTCCTCTCGTTCTTTTTATGCAGCCAATATTATTCGGGTGTGGCCCTATCCTTATTTGACATTAAGTTGAATTGGATCAGGTTTGGGAACTTGGAGATGTATGATCCCAAACTCTTCACGGTTGACTTTGAGTTGGGGCTGGATGGCTTAAGCCTCATCTTCATATTACTGACAACAATCATTTCATCACTCGCCGCAATCGCCTCCATTTATATAAAAAAAGATTGGAAAGGGTATTATTTGTTATTTTTGATCCTGGAGATCGGAATGCTCGGTGTCTTCACGGCAGAAAATCTGATCCTTTTTTTCATCTTTTTTGAAATGACTTTGATTCCTGCGTTCTTTTTAATTGGTAGATGGGGATTTCTGGAGAGGGAGAAAGCTTCTTATAGTTTTCTGATTTATAATGGCATTGGTTCGGCCGTTTTATTGGTGGCCATTTTGATTTTGTTTGCCAGGACAGGTACGACTAACATTGCGGCATTGACACAGATGATGACAATGGGCGGTGTTTCGCTTTTTGCACCCATATCCGGTTCGATGAAATTTGGTTTATGTCTCGCCTTTCTCGTTGCATTTGCGATTAAGCTGCCCGTCTTTCCCTTTCACAGCTGGATGGTGCGGGTCCATGCAGAAGCACCTCCATCCATAGTCATGATACATGCGGGTGTCCTATTAAAAATAGGGGCATACGGAATCATCCGGTTTGGAATGGGGATATTTCTTGAACAATATAAAAGCTTGGCCTTTACCATTGTCCTGTTTGGTGTCCTCAGTTTTTTATATGGTGCATTTCTAGCGTTGGTACAAACGGATTTCAAGCTCGTTTTAGCCTACTCTTCAATCTCACATATGGGTATCGTCATGATGGGGCTGGGAGCCTTGAATGAAGCGGGCATTCAGGGAGCCATTTTTCAAGTCATCTCACACGGGCTAATTGCCGCTTTGTTGTTTTTCCTGGTGGGAGTGTTGTATGAGCGGACGGGAACCACGATGCTCCCTAAGCTTGGGGGATTGGCCAAGTCGATGCCGATTTTTTCAGGATTTATGTTAGCTAGCGGGCTGGCTTCACTCGGTTTGCCCGGCATGTCAGGCTTCATCAGTGAATTCATGGTATTTCTTGGCTTATTCAAAAGTCAGCCGTTGCTTGCGGCAATAGGTGTGATCGGGCTGGTATTAACCGCTGTTTATGTACTGAGGGCGGTCATGCGGATGACTTTTGGAAAAAATGATAGCTTGATAGAAACAGAGAAACGGGACCTTAAGGGCTGGGAGTTTTTTCCAGCATTGGTTCTTCTCGGTTTGATAATAACTGTTGGGGTATACCCAAATTTGTTAGGCGGGCCTCTTCAAGGAACGATTGAAGCCATGATGCTAGCTCTAGGGGGGCGATGAAGGATGGATTGGAACACGATGCTTTCTTATGATTGGGGAGCGATGATGCCGGAATTCATCATCCTTGGAACGGCCATGTTTCTTTCGATATTGGATCTATTCTGGCCGAAGCACTTTGATCGGAGAAAACTGGCATGGCTCGCGTTAACCGGAATCATTTTGGCATGTTTGTCACTAATTAGCCTGCTATCCTTTGAAACGGTCAGTATCTTATCCGATACGTTTCGTTTAGATTCATTTGCAAAAGCTTTTAAGCTGCTGCTTTTATTCGGAGCGGCCCTCATCATCCTTCTGGCTGAAGGATATGAACCGCAAGAGGGGCTGCGGGAGCACCGGGGGGAATTTTATTACCTGTTCCTGACTGCTTTGCTTGGGGCGATGGTCATGTCCTCAAGCGGTGATTTGATAACGCTGTTCGTTGGACTGGAACTTCTTTCACTTTCATCTTATATATTGGTCGGAATACGCAAGCATGATCGGAAGTCCAACGAAGCGTCCATGAAGTATGTGTTAAACGGAGGCATTTCCACAGCGATCACTTTATTCGGAATGAGCTATTTATATGGAGTGACCGGTTCCGTCAATCTAGGCGAAATGAGCCGGACGATGGCTGCAATGACGGACGGCCAGCTGCAGTACATTATGGGCCTCGCTTTCTTCATGGTATTTGTCGGTGTATCCTTCAAGATTGCTGCCGCCCCATTTCATATGTGGGCGCCGGATGTCTATGAGGGGTCACCGACACCGGTCACAGCCTTCTTGAGTGTAATTTCAAAAATGGCGGGTTTCGTCATCATCCTGCGCATTTTTCTCTCGTTGTTCCTAACAGCTTCCGGTGATACGTTCGGAGCGCTCGACTTTTTGGAAAAAAATAATATCTATATAGCTTCATTGGCGGGGCTGACGATCATCATTGGAAATGTGGTTGCGTTAAGGCAGCAAAATTTAAAACGATTGTTCGCCTATTCAAGCATCGCCCATGCGGGTTACCTGCTTGTAGCGGTGGCAACATTGGGCGGGGGATATTTCCTGCTGGATACTGTCTGGTTTTATCTAATGGCTTATGTATTGATGAATATAGGGGTATTTGCAGTCATTCAGCTGCTCTCCAGTCAAAGTGGGTCAGAGGATATTAGCATTCTTGCAGGGCTTGGGAGGAAATCACCGTATCTTGCCATGGCATTCACCGTATTTATCCTGGCGCTTGCTGGAATTCCCGGGACGACAGGTTTCATTGGCAAACTCAATATTTTTCTAGGAACATTCATAACGGAGCCTGGACATTTTGTCCTTGCGGGAATCATGATTGCAGGAACCATTGTTTCCTATGTGTATTATTTCGGATTATTGGTGCAGGTCTATTTCCGACCCATTCATTCGGAGAAGGTCATTAAAATTCGTCCGGGTCTTTACGCCGTGTTGATCATTTGCGTGATAGGCACCATTGTTTTCGGGGTGGCGCCAAATATTGCCTTTGATTTTATTCATGATCAATTTGGTGAATTTACAGACTTTATTTCGAGTAAATGATATAATGCCTGTATCAGAGGCTTGTTCCATTGGATCAAGCCTCTATTTACAGTTTTAAAAAGATATTTTGCAATTCTTCCTTTTAAATTCCAAATATGCAGGGGTTTTGTGTTAGAATAGAATTCGGGTGTCTTTTAGGAGGTATGTACATGTTTTCAGCAATGGGACAGCAGGCTTTAACAGGGATTATTGCACACTTGTTTTTCATCGCAGTTACCTGGTGGGCTTTACAGGCATTACATTTTGATAAAATGTTAAGATCCAATTCGGTCATCAAGGCCAGGGTTTTATATATTTTATTAACGGTTGCCATCGGTTCAGTTGTAAGTAATTTCTTCCTCGACTACCTGGGATTTGCAAACCAACTTCCGTATATGTTTAGTAATGACTGATAAGCTGTAAGAGTTTTCTTATAGCAAAATATGATTCTACTCTTGTATTCGCTGTTACTTCCTTCCAGTTTAAGGGGAAGTTGTCACCAATTGTCGGAAAACTTGAAGTATGATCTCTCTCCTTATGGAAATAATGTGTAAAAGGGGAGGGATTTAACATGTTTAATTTAAACAAAAAAATGTTAACATACATAGTATTTCTCGGTTTGACGGTGATTTTAATTGGGAATAGTACGATTGTGGCAGAAAGTAAACCAGATATAGTTAAAATGGTGGGACTGTTACAAAAAGATGAAGATTTGGACATAGGGGATTGGTCTGTACTCACTAGAGAAATAAATAAAGAGATTACAACTAAACAAGAGTTTGAAAGAGAAGTTACAGCTTTAAAACGAAAATACCCTCAATTTCAATGGCACCGGAAAGATGATGCTTCCGGCTGGAAGGCTGAGGCGTTAACTTACAATGTCGATTCAGGTCTGACCGAGTCTATCAAAATAATGACAACGGAAGAGAAATTTGATAAAGTTACCTATGTTATTTACGAAGTGGAGGGGAAAGAGTGGAAGGAAGCCAATGCGGCATTTTTTACCGCTACGTTCCAAAACAGGGTGAATGACCTATTTATAGGAACTCCTTCAATTTTTTCTTGTATTAAAGGGTCTATCAATGATAATATGGATTCGGTTTTAAACTCTAAAACTGAAGACCTGTTAGATATGTTCCAAGCAAGGGAAATTGAGAGTGTGCATGAAACAAACTTTACATCTATATCTGCACATTCAACATTGTTTAAACAACCATTGACAAAAGAAAAATTAAATTTGCAGTTTGGGCTACGGACAGAAGGATTGGGTGACCGAACGAACTTTGTAGTTGGCACACCAATCATAACGTTTGAATATTAATATAGAGAAAATGGACGCGGAGGGGAATACTTTTGGAAAAAATCATCGTCCGCGGCGGAAAAAGGCTTAGCGGGACAGTTAAAGTAGAAGGTGCTAAAAACGCCGTTTTGCCAGTTATCGCTGCAACATTATTAGCAAGTGATGGGAAAAGTATCATTAAAGATGTTCCTACGCTCTCCGATGTATATACAATCAATGAAGTATTGCGCAACTTAAATGCAGATGTTGCCTTTCATGACAATCAAGTAACTGTAGATGCATCAAGAGAGTTATTAGAAGAAGCACCATTTGAATATGTACGTAAAATGAGAGCTTCCGTTTTAGTGATGGGCTCATTACTAGCAAGGAATGGCCGGGCCCGCGTTGCTCTTCCTGGTGGCTGTGCCATCGGATCACGTCCTATCGACCAGCATTTAAAGGGTTTTGAAGCGATGGGAGCAAAAGTGAAGGTCGGCAATGGTTTCATTGATGCCGAGGTAGAAGGCAGACTTAAGGGTGCAAGAGTGTATCTTGACTTCCCGAGTGTGGGTGCCACTGAAAACATCATGATGGCAGCAACACTTGCTGAAGGTATAACAATTCTTGAAAATGTGGCCAAAGAGCCTGAAATTGTAGATCTTGCGAATCTCCTTAATAAAATGGGTGCCAAAGTCAGAGGTGCCGGTACTGGTACGTTGAGAATCGAAGGTGTCGATAAATTATATGGCACTGAACATACGATTATACCTGACCGTATCGAAGCTGGTACATTCATGACTGCGGCCGCTCTTACTGGCGGAAATGTTCTTGTTCAAGGAGCTGTACCTGAACACCTTACTTCCCTTATTGCTAAAATGGAGGAAATGGGCGTCAAAATTCTTGAAGAAGAAGATGGATTACGCGTTATCGGTCCAAAAACCTTGAAGGCCATTGATATCAAAACAATGCCGCATCCTGGTTTCCCGACTGATATGCAATCGCAAATGATGGCATTATTACTGCGTGCTGAAGGAACAAGTATGATTACGGAGACCGTTTTCGAAAACCGTTTTATGCATGTTGAGGAATTCCGTCGCATGAATGCCAATATTAAGATAGAAGGTCGTTCCGTTATCGTTAATGGACCAACTAACATTCAAGGTGCTGAAGTAGCTGCAACAGATTTACGTGCCGCGGCAGCGCTCATCCTGACTGGATTGGTTGCTGATGGCATTACACGTGTTACAGAATTGAAGCATCTTGACAGAGGGTACGTGAATTTCCATGGTAAATTGGCATCCCTAGGTGCAGATGTGGAACGTATTAACGAAGATGTACCTGCTGAAACAAAAAAAATTGCAGATTTAAACGCATAAATAGCTTATAGAACCATTCACAGTTCGAGTCATTGAACCGTGAATGGTTTTTTTTGTCTTGATCCGGATTCATCGACTACAGTTAAATAGATGTCGTTTTTCTATTCATAAAAGCTTGTCCTTCGACATACATTTGTTATGTAAAGATACCTGCTGGATACGATTATATACGGCAGAGAAAACAAGTGTAGGGAGGCTCAGGAATTTGAAAGCAATCAAACCGATGATCGTACTATTCATAGCAGTAGCATTCGTAATTATCATGATTCCGGCAGTGCTTGTGCTTCCATTTTCAAATGATAAGACAAGTGGGCAGTTGACCGAGCAATTAGAAAAGAAAGTGAAGAATGAGGGTAAAGAGGTAGCTGCAAATGAAATGAGTTCTGTAGAAGTTGCCGTATACCGAACATCTGCAAAAAAGATTGAAAAACTGCCGATTGAATCGTACTTGACTGGTGTGGTTGCGGCTGAAATGCCAGCGGATTTTGAAGAAGAAGCGCTGAAGGCTCAAGCATTGACAGCTAGAACTTACATTGTCAATCAGCTTATAAGCGAAAGTCGATTGGGCTTGCCGAATGGTGCCGATGTAAGCGATACGGTCATGCACCAAGTTTATAAGAATAATGATGAGCTGAAAAAACAGTGGGGCTCTGATTATAAATCGAAGATGCAAAAAATTAACAAGGCTATAAAAGAAACTGCGGGTCAAATTTTAACCTATGAAGGAAAACCGATTACTGCCACTTTTTTTTCGACCAGTAATGGCTACACGGAGAATTCCGAGGACTATTGGCAAGCTGATTATCCTTATTTAAAAAGTGTATCCAGTCCGTGGGATAAAGAAGAATCACCAAAATTTTATAATAAAGTTGTAGTGGATACTGCCGATTTTGAAAAAAAACTGGGTGTAAGTCTTTCTTCGGGAACATCAATAGGGACTGTCATTGAAAGAACATCAGGTAATCGCGTAGGTGTAGTGGAAATCGCAGGAAAGAAAATGACAGGAAAACAAATTCGTGAGAAGCTCGGGCTTACATCATCCGATTTTGACTGGGAGCGTCAAGGCAACCAGATTGTCATCACGACAAAAGGATCCGGACACGGAGTTGGAATGAGCCAATACGGTGCTAATGGCATGGCCAGGGAAGGTAAAACCTATGAAGACATCGTGAAATATTATTATAAAGGCGTAAAAGTTCAGTCTTCAAATAAGTGGCTGAATACAATGACAGCAAAAAAATGAGAGATGGGAATCCCCATCTCTCATTTTTTTGCGCTTAATTTTTCTATAATGGTCAAAAAGCCCCGTTCACGCTTGAAATAATGATATTGGACATGGAAATAGACTGCTGCTACTCCTATGATATCTTTAATGACGTCTATTAAGGTAGAGGAGCGGTATGGGACGAAAGATTGGTGGTACTCATCAATAACTCCGTAAAGGCAAGCCACAAGTGCCGCCAACAGGCTTAAACCAGGCTTCAGTTTTTGGTTTGCAGCAAGGGCGGAAACTAATAATATATACAAAAGGGCAAATTCGACCAGATGAAGTGCCTCTTTGATAAATCGGTCAATTGAGGATGAGGGTAGATCAAGAATCATATCATCGGGGTTGCTCGACATTATCCAAATGGCAATCATATATAGAAAGGGCAATAACGTTAACACAAGTTTAAAAGCTTTTTTCATGATTTAAACATCCTTCAACAGTAAGATACCAAACATTTTACCATTCTACGAATAAAATCGGTTTCATTTCCACAAAATAAATCTAAAAAATTTTTTTCCTGAATGTATATAATCTTAACAAAATGTTCAGAATGATTGCTGAGGTGATTAATATGAGAGAGGAAGAAAAGAAACCAACTTCCACAATCCGACGTATACTAAAACAACGTTGGGCATTATCAGCAATCTATATCGCAAGTGCAGCCATAATCTTAGCCGCGGCCTTCTTATTACAAAATAGTTTTGACGATTCAGCTAAAGATGGTAAAGAGGAATCAGCTGAAACAGGAAAAAACTATGGTGAGCCTTCTGTAGAGGTTAATAGTAATCTTGAGACAATCAAGATGCCTGTAGCCGATGCGAACAAAACGGTTATCAAGAAACAGTTTTATGATGTGAATGCGGATGAAAAGGCGCAAGAAGAAGCATTGGTATTCTACAACAATAGATATGAGCAAAACAAAGGTATAGACATTGCAATGGAAGATGGAAAGACTTTCGATGTAAAAGCTTCCTTAAGTGGAAATGTAACGAAAGTTCAAGACGATGCGTTACTTGGAAATTTAGTTGAAGTAGAGCATGAAGATGGAGTTGTTACCCGTTATCAATCTGTTAAAGACATTAAGGTTGCAGTCGGTGACAAAGTGAAACAAGGACAAGCAATTGCTACAGCCGGAAAAAGCCAAATCAATGAAGAGGCTGGCGTACATGTACACTTCGAAATCAGAAAAGATAACATTGCTTTAAACCCACTTGATTTTGTTGATAAACAAGCTTCTGCGATTCAATCGGCAACTGAAGCCGAAGGCAGCGAACTTGAAGATTCAGCTAATAAAGAAGAAACACCTGCAGTCGAAGGATCTGAAGCTGATAAAGAGGAAACACCTGCAGTTGACGAAACTGACGAGAGCACTGATTTAGAGAGTGGCACTGATGAGGAAGGCTCTGTCCCTGGTGAAGATACAACTGAAGACAGCGATTCCTTAAAAGATTCGTTAAATCAATCTAATTAAGATTAAGATTTTTAATAATATCAAAACAAAAACCTAGAGCGTTACGAATGACAACAACTGAAAATTTGGTAAAAGGAAGCCGTTCACTTTGAACGGCTTCCTTTTTTTTTTCGAGGAAATATTGGCCAATATGCTGAAACCTTTGAATTTCTGACAAATTTCTCGGGAAATAATTTACGTTTAATGAAAATAAATAGATGAAAATCAGAAATAAATCCAAACCTCCTGTCCGATTAGGCATATATTCTTAACCAAGCTAATAAGATGTTATAAACCATGCAAAGAGAGTGTTTGAGGTGAGGAATCGTTTATTACAAATTATCTAATAGGTGAATAATTCTATCTTTTATTGTTTATAGGGCAGCGGTATTCGATTCGAAAAATACGAATCTCATTTCACACTTCTCACATCCAATTTGGGGAGGTCGAGTGGTGTGCACGATTACATCAAAGAAAGAACTATCAAGATAGGAAAGTATATCGTGGAAACTAGAAAAACAGTCCGCGTCATTGCAAAAGAGTTCGGAGTCTCTAAAAGCACGGTTCATAAAGACTTAACTGAGAGGCTGCCAGAAATTAATCCTGATTTGGCTAACGAAGTGAAGGATATATTGGATTATCATAAATCCATTCGCCACCTTAGAGGTGGAGAAGCGACAAAATTAAAATATAAACGTTCTGAAAGAGAAGAAGAAATCGTTAAATGATACTTTAATCATTCCGGCAATTGGAAGTGAATTGGGCAATCGGGGCAGAATAAGGGGACATGAAAGTGAATGTCAGCTTTTTTCTTAACTTTGATTGCGGTTCCATGCCGGGATTTTTTTATGGGGAAATGCGAAAAATTTAGTACATAAGGCATCGATTTTTTTTACATATTGGCAAAAAAGGTAATAATAGTATTTATTAGTGTTTATTTATAATTCATACTTACTTGTGCCAATGCAATATGGTAAAATAAACAATTAGGACAGAAGTAGGTTATATGTGAGGATATTCAAGGAGGATTTAAGAAATGTTTGCTAGAGATATTGGGATAGATCTTGGAACAGCCAATGTTCTTATACATGTCAAAGGTAAAGGAATTGTGTTAAATGAGCCTTCAGTAGTTGCGATTGATAAGAATACGAACCGTGTTCTTGCCGTCGGGGAAGAAGCTCGTAAAATGGTAGGCCGTACTCCAGGAAACATCATCGCAATCCGTCCTTTAAAAGACGGTGTCATTGCGGATTTTGATGTAACAGAATCGATGCTTAAGCATTTTATCAATACATTGAATGTGAAAGGCTTCCTTTCAAAGCCTAGAATTTTAATCTGCTGCCCGACCAACATAACAAGTGTCGAACAAAAAGCGATTAAAGAAGCTGCTGAAAAAAGCGGCGGGAAAAAAATATTCCTTGAAGAAGAACCAAAAGTGGCTGCTATCGGTGCCGGTATGGATATTTTTCAACCAAGCGGCAATATGGTCGTAGACATTGGCGGGGGTACAACGGATATTGCCGTTCTTTCAATGGGGGATATCGTTACATCTTCTTCTATCAAAATGGCCGGTGACAAATTCGATAATGAAATTTTAAATTATATCAAGCGGAAGTACAAGCTCCTTATTGGTGAGCGTACAGCGGAAAACATTAAAATCCAGGTTGCAACCGTCTTCCCTGGATCTCGTAATGAAGTCATCGATATCCGTGGGCGCGATATGGTATCAGGATTGCCTAGAACCATTTCGGTCAACTCGGAAGAAATTGAGGAGGCTCTTCGCGAACAGGTTTCCATCATTGTACAAGCTGCAAAAAGCGTGCTTGAGCGGACACCGCCAGAACTTTCTGCTGATATCATCGACCGCGGCGTCATTTTAACAGGCGGAGGAGCATTGCTTCACGGGATTGATTTACTCCTTGCTGAAGAACTTAAGGTCCCAGTACTCGTTGCCGAGCATCCAATGGATTGTGTAGCAATCGGAACCGGTATCATGCTTGATAATATGGATAAATTGCCACGGCACAAATTCAACTAAAAAGCGGATGGAAATCCGCATCATAAGATAGGGGTCTAAGGTTCAGACAAACGTGAGGCATAGTGAAAGTGCGTGCAGTTCTAGTACAGATGAGCAATAGGCCCTCTTCTTTTAGTCGAGAATTTAACACCATTCCTTTAAATCTGACCTAGCCTACGATATAGACAAATTCTTCTTCCTAATGCTGTCCCTTTTCCTTAAGATACTGATGTTCATGACCGATAAGATAGATATGAGAAATTGAACGGGATAAGTTATGTAAATTGAGGAGTGAAGAAGATGTTAAGAGGTTTTTATACGGCTGCTTCCGGGATGCTTACACAGCAAAGGCGCACAGAATTGCTCACAAACAATATGTCCAATGCGAATACAACAGGGTATAAAGCGGATCAAATGAGTGTAAGGTCTTTCCCGGAAATGCTCATAAGCAACATAGGTGGTAAAACGGTTCCTACGGAGAGCAAATTGAGCATGTCTAACTTATCCCAGGTTGGGGGGCTCAGTACGGGTGTTTACGTACAGGAGGCGAATCCGTTATTTACCCAGGGCACATTGGAGGAAACCCAGCTTAATACGGATATTTCCTTGGTTGATGAAAACCTTCCGATCAATGAAGGAACGGGTCGGCAAGGATCGGTTTTTTTTACTGTCCAAGATGGTGATGGTGCTATCCGTTACACGCGTAACGGCAGTTTCGCCCTGGATGGGCAAGGTTATCTGACTACGCCTTCCGGTCATTATGTATTGAACGAAAATAATGAAAAGATCCAGCTTGTTGGCGATCAATTCACAGTAGCGGAAAACGGTGTTATTTTAGAAGGAAATGTTCAAATCGCACGTATGGGCATCGGTTATTCGGATGATCCGTCATTACAGCTCATGAAGGATGGGGAAGGCCTGTACAAGGCTGTGAATGATGGGAATTTACCTAGCGCATATGCGGCTGCAGATGTCGGTTTTTCTACTAAGCAAGGCTTTCTTGAAGGCTCCAATGTTGACCAATCGAGAACGATGACAGAAATGATGTCGGCATACCGCTCTTTTGAAGCGAGTCAGAAGGTTCTTCAAGCCTATGATAAAAGTTTGGATAAAGCGGTCAATGAAGTTGGAAGGCTTTAATTGAACAGTAGGGAAAAATGATTTTGGGAATTTGAACATGTAAGGGGAAAAACCATGAATCGGACGATGATGACGGCGACGAATACGCTGAACCAACTTCAAAGTAAAATCGACCAAATAGGTAATAATATCGCGAATGCGGACACGACTGCCTACAAAAAGACCCAAACGAGTTTCAATGACTTATTGACACAGAGTTTCAATAATCAACCGAGTGAGACCAAGGAAAAAGGAAGATTGACCACACCTGGAATCCGGCAAGGAACAGGTGCTATGATAAGCCAATCTCAATTGGTGCTTTCACAGGGAGCCTTAAAGACGACGGACCGCAACCTTGATGCCGCATTCACCCGCGATGACCAATTCTTCACCGTAAGCGTTCAAGACGATAATGGGGTCAATACAAGGCTTACAAGGGATGGGGCCTTTTATTTAACTCCTAATGCTAACGCCCAAATGATGCTCATTACCTCTGCTGGACATAAAGTCCTTGATGAAAATGGTGAACCGATCGTCATTGAGGGAAACATTAAAGACATTAAGATTTCGGAAAATGGCTTATTGATAGTGGATACGGAAGAATATGGCGAAAAGAGTTTTGGGCTCGGGATCGTCTCGGTCAAGAAACCGCAATTTCTTGACCGGCTAGGCGGAAATTTACTTGGACAGCCCAAAAACTTCAATGCCTTGGGGGTTACTGAAGACGATATCATGACTGCATTAACAAGGGGATTCCCGCAACCGGGCAGCAGTCCGTCAAGGGTCGCTGGAGTCATCAAATGTCGATCTTTCCAAAGAAATGACGGATCTAATCAATGTTCAGCGGTCTTACCAATTTCAATCCCGTGCTGTAACGATGGCTGATCAAATGAGCGGATTGGTCAATGGAATCCGTTAAGGTATCTGGTAAATAAAATGTCTCCCTGCGGAATTAGAGCAAATCGGTTATAATGTATTCATAACAAAGAGAATCATTCGTGCCGATCATTTTGCATAGCTGCTGAATTTCTGGTGTATAGGGAAAATCAGTCGGCGAGTTTTCTTAAAAGGAGCTTTCACATTCTATATGGAACAAAATCGTGTAATGAGACAAGAAATTGAAGAAGAGATAAAGGAAGTTGAGGCGAAACCGAATCGTAGAATCAAGGTCCGTCTTTTGCCAATTTGGCTTCGTTTACTCATTGTTATCGGATTGATTTTCATTGCTGTATTATCCGGGGCACTATTAGGATATAGTGTGATTGGTGGAGGACATGCAATGGATGTTTTCCAAAAATCCACATGGACCCATATTATTGATATAGTGAACAAGGGCGCGTAGTTCCATGTTTTTTTGAAGTAGTTGCTGTCGTTATCGGATTTATATTACATGGCAACTAAGCCTCTGTCTACATGACAGGGGCGAGTTTATGTTAGAAATATTTTAGTCATAGGAGGAACATGTATGCTTGATATCACACAAATAAAGGAAATTATCCCGCATCGTTACCCATTCTTATTAGTCGACCGGATCATAGAAATAGATGAAGGGAAAAGAGCGGTTGGATTGAAGAATGTCTCAGCAAATGAAGAATTCTTTAATGGTCATTTCCCCGATTATCCAGTTATGCCTGGAGTTTTGATTGTAGAGGCATTAGCGCAAGTCGGTGCTGTAGCCGTGTTGAAACAAGAAGAATACAAAGGACGGCTTGCTTTTTTCGCTGGGATTGATAATTGCCGCTTTAAAAAGCAAGTTAAACCAGGTGATCAGCTGCGTCTGGAAGTGGAAATAGTGCGTATGAGAGGGTCAATGGGTAAAGGGAAAGCAGTGGCAACGGTGGATGGTGAAACAGCATGTGAAGCCGATATCATGTTTGCTTTTGGTGACAAATAAGATTCATTTTCCGCGAAAGGGAAATGGAATGTTTTAACTATATTTCTCGGAAAACGGTTTAAGGAATCGTGAAGCGGTGTATATAAAAAGCACTGCATTGCTTTTTTAAAGCAAGAGCGGTTTTAAAATTTCTATTCTCCCTTTGAATGCCGGACATTTTATATGTCCGGCATTTTTTTATGAGAAAGCAAAGCGGATTTTTCTTTTTTAATTTAAAATAGGGCGCAAGTTATTTTCACATTCGGGCAAAATAACTAATGATAAAGAAAGAAGGGAGGTTGCCAAAAATGATGAAGAAAATTTTTGCACTACTTGGGGGATCTTTATTATCTATTATGTTCCTTGCTGGATGTGGAACGAATGATAATGACAAAAATCCTGCACCAGAAAATGATAACAACATCATAAAAGATGATAACAATGGTGTAAAGGATAACAACGATGATAACGATATGAATGATAACGATGATGATGGAGTGCTTGATAACGACGATAATAACGACGATAATAACGTCAATGATAACGTCAATGATAACGTCGATAATGATGCGGATGACTTGATTAAGAAAAAAGACGACAACAATAAGTAATTAGCAGAATGACAAAGACTGGCTTAGGTAAGAAGAGGATTTGTATCCTTATTCGTCTAAGTCAGTCTTTTTTATGTGCATTCGATTAGGGATGGGAATTAAGGGAAGGGTCTTTATTTATTAGTTGCTAATTTAGGCTTTGAGCGGATTTTTTGCTTGAACTCTTTTATTAATTCATCGCCGGTTAGACCTTTTTGGACCAAATCTTCAAGAAGGAGTTCAGCATATTTGCTCCGTGTTTTTTTGATGTGGCCAACGAATAAAAGGCTATAATGGTTGCCCACTTTTCTTATTGTTCGTAAAACCGTGTGGAACAAAGCCGGTTCATTGTCTTTTTTGGTAATGACTGCCTGGATATACACCTCTCCGTCTATATTGGGAAGTGAGGGTTGAAGCTTATTGAAATGATTTTCTTCTACAAAGGCTTCCAGTAACCATGTTCTAGCGTCGTTTTCTTTATTTATTATCAGTCCATCTGTTAATGCGATATCAATCAAGTTTAAATTTTCAGTAACAATTTGCAACGAGATCAATTTAAACGATTTCATCTAATTCCTCCGTTTCTTGCAAGAAAGAGCGGTATTACCTCTCTTAAACGTAATTTTGAAATGGTGCATATCGATTTAATCCTTTTAAAGGTAATTATATCATACTAAAAAAAAGTTCCTTAATGAAATGAAAACCCAACATTTGTCTAAATTATGAAGGATAGAATAAAAATTTGCAAAATATTTAATTTTGTTAACTATTCGTTTTTCACCTGATTTTAATCAATAAAAAATGATTTTGCATCAATCCAAACGGTCTTTTATGAAGAAAAATGGTGTAATAAGACCATTTCCTCGATTTTTTAATCGATGGAAGAAAGAGTATGATTAAAGCATATTAAAGAGGAAGGAGTGAAAAGATGATTAACCAAGTTACCCTCGTCGGCAGGCTTACGAAGGATCCCGAATTAAGATACACACCCGATGGCAAGGCTGTTTCCAATATCACGTTAGCAGTCAACCGGAACTTCCGTAATACTGTCGGTAACTATGAGGCGGACTTCGTACAGTGTATCATATGGAAAAAGTCGGCTGAAAATACTGCTCAATATTGTAAAAAAGGTGCAACCATCGGCATAACTGGCAGAATACAAACAAGGAGATACGAAAATCAGGAGGGCAAATATGTATATGTAACTGAAGTGGTTGCCGAGAGGGTTCAATTCATTGGGTCTAAACAAAATGATGTTAAGCCCAAAGATTTTGAACATATTGGTTTATAGTGCTACGTGGAGGTTGGCATGATGGCGTGCCACAGGACGGAAGCAAATTTGTTACCAAGAAAATGTAAGAGTGTGTTTATCCCGCCATGTGGTGAAGACCCATGTGAAAACGTAGGATCGATCAATTTGATGTTTACTGCATTGGAAACCATAAAAGTATTTATATGACCATAATGAAAAATACATGCACAGATTTTCAGCACAATTTAGTGAAACTTGACAGTAGTATATAGATTATCTTTCATCCATTCATTCCCCAAAAGCTAATATAGCTTCTTCCCCGCTGGAAACCTCGATTTACCCTCAATATAATCGAGTTATCTGATTTCCCCCTTGTAATGACTGCAAATAAGCAGTCATTTTTTTGTGCCAAAATGTGTGTAAATGAGAAAAATAAAAAAATAATTCTGTTAAATTAGAATTTTTAGAAAATATATTGTAATATTTTAATTTTGATGCAATAATAAACCCAATAATATAATTGGAAAAAAAGTTATATATAGGAAGTGATTTGATGGACGAACCAATTATTAAGGTGAATGGGCTGCGAACCAGTTTTCGTACTGACGATGGGGTGATTCCTGTCGTGAATTCAATCGATTTCCATGTCAATCCTGGTGAGGTTCTAGGGATTGTAGGAGAATCGGGATGCGGAAAAAGCGTAACTTCTCTGTCCATCATGGGTCTGGTTCCTTCGCCGGCTGGTAAGGTGGAGGGGGAAATCCTTTTTAAAGGAGAGAATATCGCAAATGCTTCTGAAGCGAAAATGAGAAAAATTCGCGGGAATGATATAGCGATGATATTCCAGGAACCGATGACAAGCTTGAATCCTGTGTTCACTATTGGCGAGCAGTTGGTCGAGACGCTTCGGATACATAAAAAATGGAACAAAAAACAGGCCCGGCATAGAGCGGTTGAAATGCTGAAGCTGGTTGGGCTTGGCCGTGCCGAGGAATTGCTCAAAGAATATCCGCATCAGCTTTCAGGTGGAATGAGACAAAGGGTCATGATAGCAATGGCCATGATTTGCGAGCCGAAACTCCTTATAGCGGATGAACCGACAACGGCTTTGGATGTGACGATCCAGGCACAAATCCTAGAGTTAATGAAGAATTTAAATAAAGAAACAGACACGGCAATCATGATGATTACCCATGATCTTGGGGTAGTTGCGCAAATGTGTGAACGTGTCATTGTCATGTATGCCGGCAAGGTGATAGAGGAAGGAAATGTGCAAACGATTTTCCAAAACCCTAAGCATCCTTATACGGTCGGTTTACTTCAGTCGATTCCTGATATGCGAATAAAGAAAGATCGCCTTTACTCGATACCGGGTAATGTGCCAAAACCTGGGACAAGCAACCTCGGGTGCCAGTTTGCCCCCCGGTGCTCCCATGCCATGGAGCAATGTATAAATGAGACCCCGTCTCTATTGAAATTCGATGAGGGTCAGCATGTTCGCTGCTGGCTGTATGAAGATGGGAAAGGAGCTGCCTTGCATGAATCAAACATTGGTTAAGGTAGAAAACCTAAAGAAGCATTTTCCAATCAAAGGAGGGGTTCTCGGAAAGACCATCGGAGAGGTCAAGGCAGTTGATGGTTTGTCTTTTTCCATTTATAAAGGGGAAACCTTAGGGCTTGTCGGTGAAAGCGGTTGTGGAAAGTCTACGACGGGAAGGTTATTGCTTCGATTGCTTGAGCCGAGTGAGGGTAATGTTTATTTCGAAGGAAAGGACCTGACAGCTTTATCTTCCAGTGAAATGAGAAAGATGCGCCGTGAAATGCAGATGGTCTTCCAGGACCCATTCGCTTCCCTCAATCCCAGGCATACTATTGAAAAAATATTGGAAGAACCGCTCATCGTTCATGGAGTTAAAGATAAAAAGGCGCGAAAGGCCCGTGTGCGGGAACTTCTTAAGGTTGTTGGCTTAAGCAGTTACCATGCTAAGAGGTATCCGCATCAATTCAGTGGGGGCCAACGGCAGCGTATTGGCATCGCGAGGGCACTTGCAGTCAACCCCAAACTGATCATTGCCGATGAGCCGGTATCTGCACTGGATGTATCGATCCAGGCACAGGTCTTGAATCTGTTGCAGGATTTGCAGGAAGATTTTGATTTGACCTACTTGTTCATTGCCCATGATCTTGGAGTGGTGAGGCATATCTCCGACCGTGTCGGTGTCATGTATCTTGGACATATAGTTGAATTGACGGAAAGTGAAGGACTTTATGAAGATCCGCTTCATCCATATACGCAGGCTTTACTATCAGCCGTGCCCATCCCGGATGTGGAATACAAAGGGGATAGGGTAATCCTGCAGGGAGATGTTCCAAGCCCATCAAACCCGCCAAGCGGCTGCCCATTCCATACGAGATGTCCGAAGGCGATTGCAGGATGCAGTACGGAAAAGCCAATCCTGAATGAACATAAACCTGGTCACTACGTTGCTTGTCATTTATACAATTGACACGACGTATACATAAATTCGCAAATAATAAGGGGGAAGAATATGAAGAAAACATGGGCATTATTGCTGACTGGAATCCTGGCTCTTTCGCTAGCGCTTGCGGGATGCTCCTCGTCTACATCAAAAGAGAAAGATGATGGTAAAGGGGGATCGAGTGAAGCGAAGGGCGGCGTATTGATATACGGTAAAGGCGGAGACGCTGTCGGTCTTGACCCGGCTATCGTAACCGATGGGGAATCATTCATCGTCACACAGCAGATTTTTGAAACGCTAGTGAAATATGGGGAAGATGATACGGAAATCAATCCGGGTCTTGCAAAATCATGGGAAGTGTCCGATGACGCAAAAACATACACATTCAAATTGAAAACCGGAATCAAGTTCCATGATGGTACGGATTTCAATGCAGATGCAGTCGTAAAAAACTTTCAACGTTGGGCACAAAGTAAGGATGAGGGTAAATTTGCTTACTATGCCTCCATGTTCGGAGGATTTGAAGGTGATGAAGGCCATGTTATCAAAGAAGTAAAAGCGATCGATGCCAGCACGGTGGAATTCACTTTGAACCGTCCGCAGGCGCCGTTCCTGAAAAACCTTGCCATGCCTACATTTGCAATAGCCAGTCCGGCTGGAATTGAAAAAGAGGGTGATGACTTCACTAAAAAGCCATCTGGTACAGGTCCTTTCAAATTCAAATCATGGAAACCTGGCGATACGATTGAAGTTGTGAAAAACGATGACTACTGGCAAAAAGGACTGCCGAAACTTGATGGAATCACGTTTAAGGTCATTAAAGATAACTCTGCGCGTTTAAATGCTGTAATCAAGGGTGAAATCGACCTGATGGACGGGTTGAACCCAAGTGATATCAGTAAGGTTACAGGAGATGAAAACCTGCAAATATTCGAACGTGCATCCATGAACGTCGGGTACTTTGCTTTCAATGTTGAGAAAGCGCCATTCGACAAGAAAGAAGTGCGTCAAGCCATTTCTCATTTGATCAATAAAAAGGAAATCATTGATAATTTTTATGAAGGCACAGCAGAGCCTGCCAAGAATCCTATGCCGCCATCCGTTTCTGGCTACAATGATAAAGTCGAAGACTATGATTACGATGTAGAAAAGGCGAAAGAACTGCTGAAAAAAGCTGGACTTGAAGATGGATTTAAAATGGACCTATGGGCAATGCCGGTACCGCGCCCGTATATGCCAGATGGTCAAAAAGTGGCTGAAGCCATTCAAGCAAGCCTAAAACAAGTCGGCATCGAAGCGAATATCGTTTCGTACGAATGGGCTGCATATTTAGAGAAAGTGCAGGCTGGTGAAGCCCAATCCTTCATGATGGGCTGGACAGGCGATAATGGAGATGCGGATAACTTCCTTTATACATTATTGGATAAAGATAATATCGGCTCCAACAACTATGCCCGTTACGCAAACGATGAGGTCCATAAACTGCTAATCGAAGCTCAGTCCACGGCAGATGAAGCCAAGCGCAATGAGCTGTATGGAAAAGCACAGGAAATCATCCATGATGATGCTCCATGGGTTCCGCTTGTACACTCTTTACCGCAGTTAGCCGGATCTAAGACGGTCAAAGGGTTTGTTCCACATCCAACTGGTTCACAATCCCTTGTTAATGTTTCTCTAGAAAATTAACCGTACGAACCGGGTAGTATGGAGTCTTGCATGCTTCCCGGTTTTGTTATGGAATGTATTTCAAAATGATCAAGGGCGCTTCGAAGGACCCTTATTTAAAAGGTGGGTGATTGTTTTGTTTTCCTATACCGTACGACGTTTAGGATCTCTCATTCCAGTGTTACTCGGAATGGCATTTATTGTATTCATGATGATTCGGGCGATTCCTGGAAATCCAGCACAGGTGATTTTAGGGCAGCAAGCAACGGAAGAGGCAGTCGCTGCAATGACAAAGGAACTTGGTCTGGATAAACCTTGGTTCATTCAGTTTTGGGATTATTTATCAGGTCTGTTAAAGGGAGACCTGGGTGTTTCGTTAAAAACGAATAGTCCGGTTTCTGAAGAAATTGGGCCATACCTAATGGCCACGATAGAACTGGCCTTGATCGCTATGATCATCGCCGTGGTCATAGGCGTGAATGCAGGGATAATATCAGCTTGGTTTCAAAACTCATGGTTTGATTATGTCGCCATGGTGATTGCGTTGATTGGCTTGTCCATGCCTATTTTCTGGCTTGGATTAATGGAGCAATACATCGTTTCAATTCAATGGGATTTACTTCCGACGACAGGGCGGGATAATATCAGGGATCCCGTTGAAGCCATAACCGGCCTGTATTTGATGGATACACTCATGGCTGGCAGGGTTGATCAGTTTTTCGAGGTGATCAAACATCTCATTTTGCCGGGGATTGCGCTTGCGACCATTCCGATGGCCATTATTGCTAGGATGACACGTTCGTCCATGCTGGAAGTTATGAGATCGGATTTCATTCGTACGGCTCGTGCTAAAGGAATGAGAATGTTTTGGGTTGTTTACAAGCACTCCCTTAAGAATGCACTGATTCCAGTGGTGACGGTTATCGGCCTGCAGACAGGATTACTTTTAGGCGGCGCCATATTAACGGAAAACATTTTTGGATGGCCGGGTATCGGTACATATATTTATGATGCAATACTATCTCGGGATTATCCGGTGATACAGTCCGGAATTCTCGTCATCGCCTTTTTGTTTGTCATGATTAATCTAGTTGTGGACTTGTTGTATGCAGTGATCGATCCTAGGATTAAGTATAAATAGGGAGGGAAACTCATGCCTGAAATAGCAACGAATACTTCGCCAATCCTTCCTCCAAAAGAGGCAGAGGAAAAAGTCATCTCTCCCTGGAAGGAAGGATGGAGAAGTTTTAGGAAAAATAAGGTAGCCCTTGTGGGTCTGGGGATTGTTGCATTTTTTATCTTAATCGCCATCTTCGCGCCCGTTATTGCACCATATTCATTTGAGGGGCAAAAGCTAAGTGATAAACATTTGGCCCCGTCTGCGGAGCATTGGTTCGGAACGGATGAATTTGGACGTGACATTTTGAGCAGGGTCATTTATGGCTCGCGCATATCAATAGGGGTCGGCTTCTTATCTGTTGCCGGATCTGTCGTGGTCGGGTCTTTTTTAGGAATCATTGCCGGTTACTACGGCAAGTGGATAGATACGATCATATCGAGGGTCTTTGACATCATTCTGGCCTTTCCAAGTATCTTGCTTGCCATTGCTGTCGTAGCCGTTTTGGGACCTTCCCTTCGCAACGCACTTATTGCCATTGCCATCGTCAATGTCCCGATATTCGGCCGGCTTTTACGTTCACGGGTCTTAACGGTGAAAGAAGAGGAATATGTAACGGCTGCGAAGGCAATTGGAATGGGGGATGGCCGGATTCTCCTTCACCACGTCCTGCCGAATAGTCTTGCACCGATCATCGTTCAAGGTACCTTGGCAATTGCAACTGCCATAATTGAGTGTGCAGCACTGGGCTTTCTCGGTCTCGGTGCACAGCCGCCAGCACCAGAGTGGGGAAAAATGCTTGCTGATTCCAGGGCGTTCATCATTCAGGCACCATGGACGGTTCTTTTCCCTGGCCTTGCGATCATGCTTACGGTACTCGGCTTTAACCTAATGGGGGATGGGCTGCGCGATGCATTGGATCCAAGAATGAAAAACTAGAAGTAAAAGGGTGATGTTAGTTTAACATCACCATCTTTTTGTCGTTTAGCTTGTAAATCTATTAAAATATGAAAAATAATAACATAATCCTAGTTCGAAATAGGAAAATAGTGACTATTACCCCTTAAAATCACCCCAAAAGTTGTGATACTTTTATACTCAGTAAGAATATTCCAAAAATTGATTATTATAGAGGAGGAAAGTTCATTGATTAAACGCAGCTTGTCCATTCTAGCAATCTTTCTATTAGTATTCACTGCAAGCGTTTCCGCAGCCAAGCTCCCAGATCCACCGACAGGCTCGGGCGGTGCAGGTAAGAAGAATCAGGAAAGTATTATAAAGCTGAAGAAAAATGATTTGGGGAAGCAATACAAAAGCAATGAGAAGGTCAGGGTCATCGTAGAGATGAAGGAAGCCCCGGCAATAGAAACAGCTTCGAAAGAAGGGAAACTTTTTAAACAGTTATCGAAAACTAAGAAACAACAATTAAAGTCCGAAAAGCTAGCTAATCAGAAGAAATTGAAAAAAAAGGTGAAAGAGAAAAAAATAGCTTTCAAGGAACTTGAAAGTTTTACGACAGTCGTCAATGGGTTCAGTGGTGAACTTCAGTATGGTGAAATCAAAAAGGTGGAAGCCATGCCTGAAGTTGCTGAAGTACATATTGCGAATGAATATGAACGTCCTGTAGAAAAACCCGAGATGCTTTATAGTAAAGAACTTGTCCAAGCCCAGGAAGCTTGGCGGGAATATGGATATAAAGGGGAAGGGATGGTCGTCGGGATTATTGATACTGGAATCGACCCATCTCACCGTGATATGGTCCTGAACGACGAGAATAAGGCTGAACTGACTGAAAGTGAAATAAGCGGGATGAAGGAATCTAGCCATCTATTAGGCAATTATTATACGGCGAAGGTGCCTTATGGTTACAATTACATGGATGAAAATGAAGAAATCCTTGACCTTGGTGAAGGGGCTTCCATGCATGGTATGCATGTAGCAGGTACGGCTGGTGCCAATGGAGATGAAGAGAACGGCGGCATTAAAGGGGTTGCTCCTGAAGCCCAGCTGCTTGCCTTAAAGGTCTTCGGGAATGATCCCGACATGCAGACAACATGGGGCGATATATACATTAAGGCGATTGACGATGCCATCATCCTTGGGGCGGATGTGCTGAATATGAGCCTTGGCTCCACTGCAGGTTTTGTATCGGCAGAAGATCCGGAGCAGCAGGCGGTATCCAGGGCTGTTGACAATGGGATCCTCATGTCGATTTCAGCAGGAAACTCGGCGCACTTTGGAAATGGATTTGCAAACCCATCAGCCTCGAACCCGGATATTGGCGTTTCAGGTTCACCTGGGCTTGCTTACGATTCTGTACAAGTGGCATCGGTAGAGAATAACTATATGGATTTGGATGCAGCGACTTATGATATAAACGGACAAGCAGGTAAAGCTCCGTTCATGTCGGCTTCAAGCGTACATCCCAATGCTTTGAAGGATAAAACATATGACTTGGTGGCTGCAGGTCTTGGGACGCCGGAGGAGCTTTCCAAAGTGGATGTTAAAGGCAAGTTCGCCCTCATCGAGCGCGGTACGCTTTCTTTTATAGAAAAGGCGCAAAATGCCCAGGCAGCAGGAGCGACAGGAGTCATCATTTACAATAATGCTGACGGATATATTTCCATGGCCACAGATCCAAGCATCACCATTCCTCAGCTATTCATGTTGAAATCGGATGGTGCAAAGCTGAAAGCGGCCTTAACGGATGGCGAAAAGGTGAAGGTTACCTTTAATGGTGATAAAACAAAAGCTGTAAATCCAGAAGCAGGGAAAATGAGCTCATTCAGTTCATGGGGAGTCGCACCGAACTTGGATTTCAAACCAGAAATCACTGCTCCGGGCGGACAAATTTATTCGACGCTGAACAACGATGAATATGGAATGATGAGCGGTACTTCGATGGCGGCACCACATGTTTCCGGAGGCTCGGCACTGGTTCTTGAAAGAGTGGATAAAGAATTTAAATTAGATGGATCTGCCCGGGCTAATTTAGCTAAGAATCTGATGATGAATACTTCAAAACCATTAACGGATCAGGGTGTCGTCAATAAGGCCCTTGACTGGGAAAACCCTTACTCGCCTCGCAGGCAGGGAGCCGGAGTCATGCAGCTGCAATCCGCATTGTCCACACCTGCTGTCGTGACCGAGGCATTCACGAAAGAAGCGAAGGTTGCAATGAAGGAGATCGGCAATAGGTTCGCCTTCACTTTAAAGGTTGAAAACTTCAGCAACAAAGCGGTCAAGTATGATGTAAAAGGAAACATTCAAACGGACTATGCAATCCAGGGACAACTGGGCTATTCCGCTAATGAGCTGGAAGCACAGGAAATTAAGAACGCTTCGATTAAAATCAATAATAAAAATACAAATAAGGTTACCGTTCCTGCAAAAAAATCGGTTACATTCGAAGTGAAAGTGGACATATCCGATGCAAAGGTACTTGGCGATGACCTTCAGACTCTTGTAGACATTGACAAGGTCTTTCCAAATGGATACTTTGTTGAAGGGTTCATTTCATTGAAGGATCCAGCCGATACGAATCCGGAACTGAATGTACCGTATGTAGGGTTTAAAGGAGAGTGGGACAAAGCCCCGATCCTGGATGGCACTAAATATGACAAAGAGTCTTTCTATGGCATGGCAGGAGGAGTATCGACAGCAGGTAAAGACTTCACTTATCTCGGCTATGACCCTGCGGGAAAAACATTCAATGGCAAAAATATTGCAATTTCCCCAAATGGTGATGGTGCACAGGATGACTTCGTGCCGGTCCTATCATTCTTAAGGAATGCGAAAAAGGTAGAATACAATATATTGAATGGTGAAAACAAGTCGGTCCGGAAACTTCGCACAGAGAATAATGTACGTAAGGACTATTATGATGGCGGACAAGGGACTGCATACACCCTGGATCCAGCCCGTAAATGGGACGGTAAAATCAATAATGCACTCGCTAAGGATGGGGTCTATTATTTTGAAATCAAAGCGATGATAGATTACGAGGGTGCGAAATGGCAGACGTTTAAAATGCCTATCAAAATCGATACGGTAAAGCCGACAGTCAAGATTTCGAAAAAAGGCAATGTATTGACCATCCAAGGTAAGGATAATTTGAATGGTTCAGGGCTTGCTTATTACGATGTACAAGTCGATGGAGCATCCATCATGGAAGAACCGCTCCCGGCGAATGCGAAACAATTCACCCTACCTGATGTAAAAGGGGAAAAGGTTCAGGTTGTGGCAATAGACTATGCAGGTAATGAAAAAACGGCTGAAACCGAATTAGCAAGCGATTCGGCCCCGATCGATAATCATGCACCAGCTGTAAAGATCAAGAGTCCTGAAGCCTTGAGCGTGAACAATAAAACTAAAATCAAAATAACTGGAGAAATTGAAGAAGCGTCGGAAATAACGGAATTTAAAATCGACAATAAAACGGTGCCTGTAACGTATAACAAGACGAATAATAAATATCAATTCTCATATGAAAAGAAATTTGTAGATGGTGTCCAAAGTTTTACGGTTAAAGCAACCGATAAATGGGATAACACGGTTTCCTTTAAACGGACGATAATGGTCGATGCAACAAAGCCAGGGTTAAAAGTTAAAGGTGTACCGGAAACTGTTGGAGCCAAAGGAAAGAATCCAAAAGTGGACGTGACGGTAGAGGATAATTTCGATGAAATCCGCCTTTACCTGAACGGAAGTGAAGTATTCTATCATGAATTCAAGGAACCATACAAAATGCGTGCCTACAAGAAGAAGATAGAGGATTTGGAGCTGCCGCTTAAAACAGGCAACAACAAGATTGAATTTAAGGTGACCGATCTTGCAGGAAATGAATCGAAGAAATCCTTTAACATCAATAAAGCTAAAAAATAATGAAAAACAGCCCTCTTATCCAAGAGGGCTGTTTTTGCGTAATAAGATTTCCGAAGTATGAATTCTTTAGAAATGTTTATGGAGTAGTTTGCTGCGTTTTCACCGTGCAAATATGGAAATCTATTAGTGAGGAAGTATTTTCATTATCCGGCAGGTATATGGGGTGGGATGAAAGAATTAGGTATAAAGAACCTATTAAAAGGAGGGTATCTATGAATTATAAGAAGAAATCCAGCAATAAAGTAGGTGGTCTTGGAATTACAGTGAAATTCGAAAGGAGAGGAAGCGACAGGTCTTATCTTACAAAACCGAGTTTCTTTGATGCACTTCAGCACGTCCATTCTCCCTTTGAAAAGGATCCCCGCTCAGATTCACTCTATCAGGATTTTCCTCTATGGCATGAGGTAACCCTTTCATTTTTTGAAAGAGGTGCTAAAACATCTATTAATTATGATCCCCACCAAGAAAAAATCATCATGGAGGAAAGTTCAGGGACATATCAGCTGAATAAGGGTGAGGCGCTTACTGCAATCCTCGACCATATCATGATCAATCATGGCCATCACCATTCTTTTTTCATCATCCAGCAAAAAGGGCGGAACGTAAAAATGAAAGCTGCTAATCCTTGATATCATCTTCTGGAACTGCAGGACATGTAGGGTATGGGAACGTACCAATGAGTTACTTTACTCAATAAGGATGGAGCTGCCACGGCAGCTCCTCGATATGATGAGCGTCTCCTATCCTTCAAAATGTCAAACCGTCCGCCGAATGATCTTTGATAGGGTTTGGATGCCATAAGCTAATTGATCCTTCGAGGCGTATGAATATGAAAGCCGTATATGTGTATGGTTATTTGGTTCGTATATGTATCCCGGATTAAGAAGTATGTTCTCCTTTATCGCTTGCTTGAAAAGGTTTGGATTCACGATGGGTTTACATAATTTTAACCATATATAAAATCCGCCTTGAGGTATTTGCCATTCAGCCAGTCCCTTAAAATATTGATCGAGAAGGGTTAATGTAAAATCTCTGCGATCTATCAACTCATGCCTTAGCCACTCTAAATGCATTGAATATTGACCATTTGCTAACCATTCTGCCACAAGGTGTTGGGAAAGTGCACTGGAACCGTAATCCATTTGCATTTTAATGTCCGCTAAACGTTCAATCACAGTTATCGGGCCAGCAATCCATCCGATACGCAATCCGGGGCTTAAAGTTTTGGACATACTGCCAATGTGCAATACAAGGCCATCTGCATCAAGAGATTTTAAGGGCGGCGGTGGTTCTTTTTCAAACCACAAATCACTATATACGTCATCTTCAATAATAGGAATCTGTTCTTTTTTGCATAGTGATAGGAGGTTTAGTCTTTCTTCTTTTGTCCATGTAGTATTTGTTGGATTGTTAAACGTTGGAACAGTATAAAACAGTGACGCTTTTTTCCTTCCATTGATGCGCTTTATTTGTGTCGGAATACTTTCCCGGCCTTGTATTGATAAACCTACTAATTGCATGCCCGCAGATTGAAAAGGGTGAACGGAATTTAAATAGGAAGGGGATTCATGTAAAATCAACGATCCCTTTTGAAGTAAACCAACTGAAATCAACTGGAGTGCCTGAAGCCCGCCAGAAACGACCATGAGGGAGCTGGGACTTGCGTTGATCCCTTTTGTTTCTAAATAAACACTTATACATTGGCGAAGTCTCTTATCACCCTTGGGCTCGGAATAACCTAATGAGTGGGCATCAAAAGAAGTGGATCGCAACGTCTTTTCGATTTGTTTTGTGGGCAATAGAGCTGGAGATAGTTCGCCCGTGCCCAATCTGATGATGGCGGTGTCCGTTTCATACTGATTAATGTCCTGAATCGTTTTTAAATTAGGTTCATGAAGGCCATTCCGGACATAGTTTTTCCAGTCGGGCTGTTTGCTGGAGACGAGCACATTCCATGTATTATTTGAAACGAATGTGCCGGACCCAATCTTAGTTTCCAATAATCCATCTGCAATCAGCTCATCTATGGCTGTGATGAGGGTACTTCGGTTTACACCAAATGAGTCGGCCAATGAGCGTTGTGATGGAAGCTTAGTACCAACCGGCCATTCCCCTCGTGTAATTTGTTGTTTGACCCAATCTACTATTTGTTGGTGAAGTGATTGGTCGGAAGTCCGGTTTGGTCTCCATTCGATAAACATGCGAAAACCACTCCTTTCATGTTCTATATTCATTATAAATTGGTTGGTTTGAAAACCAACCAATTGGATGGTTAATTCCTTTGTTGTTTTCATTATACTGAATATGAAGGGAGGGGGTATTCGTATGGGGCCATTTTTTCATGGATTATTATTGGCATTAGGGCTGATACTTCCGTTGGGAGTGCAAAATGTATTCATTTTTAATCAAGGAGCAATCCAACCTACAATAAAAAAAGCATTGCCAGCAACGATCACAGCTGCAATTTGTGATACAGTGCTCATTCTGTTAGCTATTTTAGGTGTTTCGTTGGTTGTCATGCAATATGATTGGTTGCGCCTTACATTAATCATAATCGGAGTTATATTTTTATTGTATATGGGTTTTCAGATTTGGTTTGCCAAATCGAATTCACAGTCAAATGCCCAATCCATGCAGATGTCGACCAAAAAGCAAATTGTGTTTACTCTATCAGTCTCATTACTGAATCCGCATGCAATCTTGGATACGATAGTGTAATCGGTTCAAGCTCACTTGTTTATTCTGGGAAAGATAAAATGATATTCGCCATAACGTGCATCTTTGTGTCATGGTGCTGGTTTCATGGATTATGTCTTGCGGGGCGATTGCTGAAAAGGGTTGATACATCCGGGAAATTCCTTGGAATATTAAATAAAATTTCTGCAATCATCATTTGGATCACAGCTCTCTATATGGTGAAATCGCTTTTTTGAATCATATAAACGTATTCGAACTAGACCATGCCTGGTATTCAAGGGTTTAAAAGTTACAGGACGCTAATGTATAAAAAAAGGGGAATGCATATCATATATGCATTCTCCCCTTTTTTGGTCCTGATTAGCTAACAACCAGCCCTCATTCACCCTTCATATCGTGAGGTCCGGTTATTGAAGAGCAACCAAGTCCTTGATTTCCTCTGTGGAAAGTTCGGTGATCCAGTTGTCACTGCTGATGATCTCGTCGTTCAGGGCTTGCTTTTTATCAAGCATCTGGTCGATTTTTTCTTCCAGGGTCCCTGTGCAGATTAGCTTATGAACGTGAACGAAGCGCTGTTGCCCAATTCGGTAAGCACGGTCGGTGGCTTGATTTTCAACAGCCGGATTCCACCAGCGATCATAGTGAATCACGTGGTTTGCTTCTGTAAGATTAAGTCCAGTGCCGCCTGCTTTCAACGAGAGTATGAAGATGGGGAATTCCCCATCTTGGAATCGGGTGATCATTTCATCACGCTGCTTCTTGTTCGCACTCCCGTTCAGGAATGGCACTTCAAAGCCATATCGTTTTTCCAGTAATTCTTTAATCATATTGCCCATCCCGATATATTGTGTGAAAATGAGACAGCTTTCATCCTGTTCGCGGACAGCATCGATAAGCTCGGTCAGCTTCTCGAGTTTACCTGAACGGTTAGGTGCCTTCATGATGTTTTCCTTTTCCGTCTCTTTTAAGTAAAGAGCTGGATGATTGCAAAGCTGCTTGAGCTTATTCAGCATCTGGAGGATGATGCCTTTTCTTTCAAAGGCAGACAGTTGTTCGATATCAGTGAATGTATCTTTTATCAGTTGTTCATACAACGATGCTTGCTCGGTGGTAAGCGGTACGAATTCCTTTTGTTCTTGCTTATCCGGAAGATTAAGAGCGACTTCTTTATCGCGTTTTGTACGGCGAAGCA
Organism: Bacillus sp. ISL-4; assembly: GCF_018613275.1. Classification (NCBI taxonomy): domain Bacteria; kingdom Bacillati; phylum Bacillota; class Bacilli; order Caryophanales; family Bacillaceae; genus Bacillus; species Bacillus sp. ISL-4. The sequence continues at coordinate 13,025 of NZ_JAGGQN010000035.1, read as the reverse complement.
AGAAGGGCTGTATCAAACGCTGCAATTCCTTGATTTTATCCTTCTGTTCATCACGCTCAATGGTCGCCACATATTTTTCCTGAAACTGACCTAGCGTTCCGAGATAACCTTTGTTGATGAAGTCGAAAATCGCCCACAGCTCACTTAAACGGTTTTCCATCGGCGTACCCGATAAGGCGATATGATGTCTGCCGTTTAGCTTGCGGACCGCTTTGGATTGCTTTGTTTGTGCATTCTTGATGTTTTGTGCTTCATCAAGGATAACGCTGCTCCAATGGATGGTGGTCAGTTCAGCCACATCTTGGTGGGTCAGTCCATATGATGTTAAGACAATATCATGATCGGCTGCCAGTTTAGTAAATGCTTCACCTTTAGCACGATTCGATCCGTAATGAAGGTGAACTTTAAGTGATGGTGCGAATTTTTCCAATTCCTTTTGCCAGTTGCCCAGGACCGATGTCGGGCAGACGATGAGCGCCGATTGTACAGAGATGGATTCGGGGGCAGTGGTAATGATCTCAGCCTCATCACTGCTCTCTGCGCTACTATCCTCTACTACAATGATCGGTTCACTTTTTTGTTCATCCCTGGGGGCAGCGGGGAGCTCTTTACTCGCTCCTTCTTTGCCTTTCACATGAAGTAGGTAGGCAATCATCTGGATGGTTTTTCCAAGTCCCATATCGTCGGCTAGACAAGCACCAAAACCATGCTCCCTTAAAAAAAGGAGCCAGCTCATGCCCAGTTTTTGATAGGGGCGTAAATCACCTTGAAGTGCATTAGGGACGGGCAGGATGGATATGTTTTTGGTTTCCCGGAGTTTTCCAACCATTTTACGGAGCTCCTGGTTCAATTCAAATTGAATCCGGAGCATTTCGTCGTTTTCAGAATCGTCATCGCCACCTTCATTTACGCCATTCAACAGTTCCTGCTGCAGCAGGTCAGTCAATTGGATGCCTTTTTCATTAGCTGTTTCCATTAGCTCCTGAATTTGTTTAATGAAAGCTGGATCAAGCTTGACCCATTGGCCGCGGATGAAGACAAGCCGCCTTTTTTCATTGACGAGCTCTTCGAACTCCACCTCAGTGAGCTCTTTGCCATTTAATGAGAAACGCCAATCGAAGTCCATTAAAGCTTTTAACCCGACATAAGACGGGCCTCGGTTCGATTGGCTCTTCACTTTCGCCTTGACCTTCAATGAGGACTCCTTCAAGGCAAGCCACCATGATGGAAGGAGAATTTCGACGCCAAGAAACAGGAGCTTTTCGCTTGCGTCGGTCAGAAACTCCCATGCATCCGTTTCCGAAATCTCCCTTTTCAGACGGCCATTCTCCCCAAGCCATGGCACGACGAGTTGCCAGCGTTTCGTAGCACGCACCACTTCACTTGCATACTTATTCCAGCCGCGCGGCAGTTTTTTTCCTGTATATGTTTCAAGGATATTCTCATCCCTTTTAGAACGAAGGGTAACATCGAGTATCCAAGGCCCATTGCCATCAGGAGGCTCAGTTAAACGGAGACCTATGGTGAATGGCTTGGGATCGGGCAGGGTACCGAGCCATTCCTGCCAGCTGTCTTTGTCAAAAAAGGCCTGCAATTCTTCGGGAGAAAGTCGTGTATCCTTTAATGCCCCGACGGCTTCACTCCATTTATGCTGCATGGGTGAATAGTTTTTTAAATACATATTAGCGGCACCGTTATACCACTTTTCGATAAAAGTACGGTTTGTTTCCAGTTCAGGTGAAGGGAGATCCAAAGATATTTCTTCTCCCCAAAAGGAAGGGACGAATTCCTCTTCCACTTCTTCCGGCAGCTTCCAGCCGATGGAGTCCAACTGAAGATTAGTGAAATCCGGTACGGGGATTCCGGCTTCAATGGATTCATGAAGAACGGGCGCTGCTGATAGGCAAAGGGAGGATAACTCGGACCATTCCCATTCTATGAAGGAGTTAAAGCTTTCCCTAGCAAAAAAGTTGAGAAGTCCCCAAGCGTCAAGAATGAATACTTGATTTCCATCCACTATATCCGTAGTCATTTTAGTACCATAAAAGCTTGCGTCATCCCAGTTGAATAACAGCCTGCGCATATGATTCGTAGTGAGGAAGGTATTCTCTTCATTGACGACACCAAGGGCGTAAGTTCCGTTTTCGAGAGCCGCTATTTTGATTTTTAATTTCCCTGGATTAAACATCGATAAGCTTACCCCTTTTTAGTTCTTCTTGGAAAGCGCGAAGCCGTTTGGTTGAATCTGCTACATAAAGTATATAACGATCGAATACGTCTTCTTTTTTGCTCTTTTTATAAATGGTGCGCATCCTTTTCAAATAACGGACAGCTTGCTTATAAGCAGGCCGGTTTTTCAAAGAAACTTTTTCCTGGACCGCATGATAATAAAGGGGCAGGATTAGTTCCGGTTCTTTTGAGACCACTTCTTTGATGGATTCACTGCTGATTAAGTCAATGCTGATTTCTGAGTAAATATGCATCTCCACCCATTTTTTATATTGTCCTTGTTCAAAAAGGAAATTTGCATAGTTCCAATAGCTGTGCGGAAGGGTGGCCCTGTAAAATTTCTCAAGCAAATCGGTCCGTTTTAATTTATAACAGCAACTGTTAATTAAAGTCGTGAACGTTCGGACGAAATCTACGCGTTTATAATAATCGGATAAACCGGCAAGGAATTCCTGGACATTATTATTGATGAATTCAATGAAAGGGATGGCACGTGACCGGTTGTCAGATTCAGCCAGGAGATTCAGCCAATAAAAAATGTATGGACAGGCTTCCTTCTTCAATTCATGGAGAAGCTCAATCGCTTGTTTATCATGGCTCTCCAAAAGGGATAGGTGAATGGCTGCGAGGGAATAGGACGTCCTCTCAGTGGTGCCAATATACTTGTCGGGAAGTTCTTTATTGATTCGTTCCAGTTCCTCTTTACGCCATGAGGAGTTGGAGAATAAGTAGCTCCATATCTCCCGGTAGAGGTCGATCTTTTCGTATTCCAGGCCTTCTCCTCCATCCAGTAGTTTAGCTACATCTTCCTTGATGCTGAAAACGAAGGGATCAAAGGCGAAGGGCCTCGCTTGCCTGCTAAGCGGCTGTACCGATTCATGCAGCTCTTCTGCCAGGTCGACGGCAAGTGCATAAAAGACCCTGATCGTTTGCGTCTCACTTTTATGCAGCTGAATCATTCTAAGTGTCTGCTGCATCGTGCAAAATTGCGTAACGAAATGATAAAGCAACTTCCATTCCCTTTCCATTGGAGCTTTTGAGCTAAGGCGTTTAAAGTAAGTTTGTATATGATTTTCAATCATATAAGTAGCCTCGCCTATATGGGGCTCGACATGTTCCGCAAAGGCATCATTGACGAATTGCTTCCATGATGGGTAGCTTTTATCTAAGATGATGGAATTCCCCGCCGCCTGTTTAAGTAATTCACTTGCCCGTTTAACTTGCTGCAGTGCTTGGGCAGTTGAGGTGTTTTTTGGTGCTTTCCATTCGCTCAGCCATTCGGAAACACTAGCGTGTTCAGAATATGCAGAAAAGAAAACGGCCATTTGATGCCGGCATATGAACCTTGAATCACATGTACAGCTTCCATCCTGAGGGAAGAGCAGATTAAGCCTGGCCCTATAGCGTGTCCCATCCTGTACCTCAGCCGCAATCGTATCCACCGCTTCTTCTTTAATATCAACGAGCCCCTGACGGTATAACTGGAGCCCTTGATTCACCACATCCGAATCTTCCGGATCCCCGGCCTCCAAAAATTCCGCCAGCCGCTCCCCAACTAACAACAACTCCCGCTCCATACTCTCCTCCTTCAGGGACAAGCCCTGTTTACCAAAATTTATATTTTTTGTATGATCATGAACCATCAGTTCTTTAACTTATCGTAATCCCGCCCCCGGTTATTCTTGGGCGGTGCATATATTACATCCCGAGATCGATTGCCGGGCTTTTTCCATGGCCGTTCTCTTTACGTTCTAATCCATTCAATCGAACAAACCATCACTGCTTCCAACCGTATATTCATAAAAACCCTGTAAAAGTCAATATCGTCAAAAATCCCCTTGAATATAAGCGGTTCGGATATAAACAGGAATAACTGGCATTAACGTTAACCATGCCTGAAATCCTTCATCCTCATCACGCTTCACAAAACTAAGTGATGAGGGGCTGGAACCTTTTATTAATGTGCGTTTTTTGAAGCATCTCTTTATTATACTTCATTTTGGCTTGGAATTTAAAATGTAGAATGGAGGTTTTGAAAATGATGCGTGTGAAATTATACATATTCCTGGTGAATGGCTCAGTTTGTAGGCAAATGGGGTTCTATATAAAAGTTAAAACAAAGTTGACTTGAGCGGGTGCCTGGAGGCAACGTTCAAATTGTACATTCCTTAAAAAATTGGAGCCATTCCCGTGGGAATGGCCAAAAATATAGAATTAATTTATTTTCATTTCATTCTTCCAACTGTCCAACTTTTTGTTTATGAATGTAACAAAGGTATGATTCTTTTGTAAATTGAATAGAAACGCTGACTTTTCCAAGTACTCTTTTGCTTCTTCAAAGTTACCTATGAGTTCAAAATTGTAACCTAAATGGTAGTGTAAATCAGCTAAAGCATATAATTGATCATGTTCGAGGCACCACTTTATGGCATCTTGGCAGCAGGCAATGGACTCTTCGTATCGGACCAGGCGTGTTAACACTCTGCCAAAATTATAGGATAGGCGTGTCTTTAGCGTTTTATCCGTCAAAAAGGGTAAGGCTTTCAAGTGATCTAAAGCTTTCCTTAACAAGGCGAATGCATTTTCGTACTGTTCTTCGGCAACATACATTACACCAAGGCTGCTTAAGATTTCAAGCTCCCTTTCCGAATATATTTTGTCGGTCGTATGAGTAATGGCGATGGCCTGATTAATGAATTCTATGGCTTTATCTAAATCTTTATTTTTTTCATATTCGTATATTCCCTTGTGCCAAAGAATCAATTGATGATTCTTTTTATTCTGAAGAAAGAGGGGACTGTTTTCCTCAGCCTTTACAATTTGCTGCATTTCCTCATAATTTCGGGTTCTTCTGGCTATTTTTAATTGATAAATCACTTCTTCAACATAATCCAGCCTAGGGGTCATTCCAATATCGAAAAAATAGTTCACATCAACGCCTAAACGTTGGGAAATTAAGTAGAGGGTGGATGCATATGGATAGACATCGCCTTTTTCAATCTTGCTGATCTGTGCTTGTGTACAAATACCGGATGCCAACTCTTCCTGGGAAAGCCCGATTTGTTTACGTAGCTCTTTGATCTTTTGTCCAACTGCAAAAAAATCCATTTTGATTCTCCTTAAAATATGCCTAGAGTTATATTTTGTCATGAAAAATCGGTGAAAGCGGTATGTACAGGTCCTGAACGGTTTAAATAGAATCTTTAGTCGAAATATATGGTTTTAAGAAGTGTGGTTAAATATAACTATAGAATTTTTTTCTATTTTAACCAATATTTTTTTAAAGAAAAGGAGGAATGACCTATGAAAAAAAGTACTAAAGCATTAGTCGTATCTTTTCTTATCATCGCTGCTTTTGTTATTGTCCCAAGCGAATTACCAGGCCTTTACGCAGAACTTCCAGGTTTATATAAATAAGTACTGAAGCGTCCCTATCAATCATTCAAGCATCTTCATTAGAAGATGTTTTTTTATTATTATTAAATGATTATTCTTTTGCGCATATTCCTGTAGTTATAATTATCTATGAATGGGGAGTGTAAGGTCCATTTGTTAGGTGCGGAAGAAACGTGAGCGTAGTTTGTAACGCCTATTTCCTTTTAATGATTTTGTTATAGTGTAAATAACAAAACGGAGAGAGGTGTAAGTTTAACGATGGATATTAATATGAAAGTTCAACCCTCTTTTTACGATGATGAATGTGCCATTGTGTTTTCTTTTTATTTTGATAAGGCAACCAGGAATATTGGTGAAGCTGTGGTGTACACATGCAAAAAATCAGATCAAAAAGATTACAGCCAAGATCATATAGATACAGATATACAAGAAAAAATCGCTTATATTAAAGAGTTTTCCATTGTAGATGAATATCAGGCAACCTCGATGAAGAAAATTAAACATTTTTTGAATGTAATCGGTATCAAGAAATGTGTAAAGCACAACCTTCAGGGAAATGAAATCGCATTTTAAACGATAAAAACTCATGACATCCAACCCGTCATGAGTTTTTACCATTTAAATGGGAGTTTTGAGCATTCATCTTCTTTTTGATGAAATCGCTCATTTGTTTCCGTTCACTTGGTTTAACGTTATTTGTTCTTTCAAAAAATCTAAAGTGTTGTTTATTGCTATCGGTTTTCATGATGTCTCTCCTTTGCTTCTTTTTATTTACCCATTTCTCATTAGTTAAAACGTTGATAAAGAAAAAATAATGAACAAAAAAATTTTCGCTATTATTCCTATAGTTATATTTTCTTCTGGGAATCCCTGTATATAAGGGTAAATTAGATAATAATGAGCGGTAATGCCTAAATATGGAGGAATTTTGTGTTTTATCATACTTTAAATAAATGCTAAAATGGTCCGAATATCGGATTTTTCATTAGAAACATCAGTTTCTAGTACCCTAAAGTGAAGAGGGTTGCAGAACTCTTTTCGATGGCCCCCGAGCACTTGCTTGGGGGATCTTTTTTTATATGGATAATTTGTCCACTTTATTTCTATAATATGTTTCGTTTTGTTTGTATATACATGGGTAAATATAAGAAACAGATGAATTAAACCTATGTTTATCGCTGTTTAATCGGAGGAATATATTTTATGGTTGCGAAAGTAAAGAATGATCCCACAAAACGAACTTTCCAGCAGTACATTTTTCCATTTGCGCTTGAAGGAAATATGATTGAAAAGTTTGTGAAAAAGTTATTTGAGGACAATTTCGTTTTTTTGAACTTGAAAGATATGGAACAACAAAATCAATTTTACGGTGGCCATAAAGTTTCTCACCGTAAATTGGAAAAGTATTTCATGCCATACATCGAGCCGATTTTATTTCCGGGTAATGCAAAACAGAAGGAAGGCTTGCGGCGTTTCACAAAAAAACTGGATATTGATTGTACCTTCGAATCACCCTATCTAAATACCCCATTTATTATTAACTCTATAGATATCTTCATATGCCCATTTCATATTGGCATGATGAATCTTCGCATTACTTTGCCTGAAGGGCTTTCATATGATGATGTGCTCTATTTTGGCGATACATTCCGAATCCTCGAACCAATTGCTGATGATGAAGAAAAAACGAAAGTAAGCTGTCGTGAAAATCAATATGAACAGGTGAAGGATTTCATCTTCAATGAACTATTGCCGCCGATTGAGGAATATATGGATGAAGAACAAGCGAACCCGACTTATTTTGGCAGTTTGCCCTTCTTTATCGATGAAAGAATGTACGTGGTCAGCTATACTGCATTCCCTGAGAATCGTGATATCACTAAAAATGATTTATTCCGCATCAGTGAGCTGAACGGGTATGACAATGATGGTGAGCCATATATAGGCGCATTAAACCCCGATTATATAGAAAAGTATTATCAAGAAAGGGTATATGACAGGTGGGGCAAGGAAACCTATTATGTAACTAGCATGTATCATTTCGCTTGTGTCACGAAAGCGACAGGTAAATTGGAACAGGAACTGGCAAGTGAAATGTATGGCCAGCATTTTTATACAGTGTTGCTTTTCTTCTATTATAAAATCGTACTGCTTAAATTGGCTCATGAACATTCCCAGATAGATGTGGAAAAAGATCAATCGGATACGGAACAGCTGATATTCATGATCACTCAGTTTTCTGCAAAGTACTTATTCACTGAAGTCAATAGTACGGCAATCGGTAAGGAGCTATTCAAAAAAACGGATGAAGCCTTCAGGATTTCCGCTCTCTACAGAGAAGTGAAGGAAACACTTTCCTACCTTTATCAAAATCAAGATAAACTGTCTGGGAAAAGCAGTAATTATCTCTTGCAAATATTAACGATTTATACGGTTGTTTCCGGGATATTCGGAATGAATCTATATATTGAAGATTGGAAAGGGAAATTGCCGTGGAAAGCGTACATGAATTACACCTTATTCGAGTGGGTAGCTGTCATTGTTACGACAAGCGGTCTAATCATTTCGGGCATCTTGGGCTTTTTCTTCTTGAAAAAATGGCTGCAAGAGAAAAAAAGCCGAAAAAAAAGAATGCTTTAATATAAAAGTCCTGTACACTATGTACAGGACTTTTGTTTTAGAAAAAACATGGTCAATTAGAAAAATGAAGAAATTCGGCATGCAAAATCCCCCATTCCCCTAATATTTTGCTAAACTATAGGTATATCATTCTAACTATTCATTAGGAGGAAATCATGAAGAAACTAGTTTTAGTTTCCAGCTTATTGTTGATGAGCGTATTGTTTCTGGCCGGATGCTCGGATGAGCCAAGTCCTGAAGATCGCTTTGCGGCATACACGAAGCTTTGGAATAAACAAGATTTTGCAAAAATGTACGAGTATCTGTCACCTGAGACAAAGAAAGAAATCAGTGCGGATGAATTTGCGAACCGTTATGAAAAAATCTATACGGGCATAGAAGCCGACCAATTACAGGTGGACTATAAACAGCCTAAAGAAGAGAAAAATCATAAAGATGGAGAAAAGGTAAGCCTTTTATATACCGTTGGCATGTCCACTATGGCTGGTGCTGTCAGCTCTGACCATAAAGCGACACTTGTCAAGGAAGGGGAAGGCGAGGAAGAAAATTGGTACATCAAGTGGGATGAAAGCTATATATTCCCACAATTGAAAGCTGGAGAGAAGGTATCGGTTGTATCGTATCCAGCCATTCGCGGAGAAATTGTCGATCGAAATGAACGCGGCCTTGCCATGAATGGAACGGTAGCAGAAGTGGGGATCGTGCCAGAGAAAATGGCCAACGACTCCGAAACGGTTAAAAAGGTCGCTGGAATCCTCAATATGTCCACCGACGAAGTGAATCAGAAATTAAAACAATCATGGGTAAAGCCAAGCTATTTCGTGCCCATCAAGAAAATGTCAAATGATAATGCCGCAACCTTGGAAAAGCTATTGAGCATTGCCGGTGTATCTGTCAATAATACGGAAGAGCGTATATATCCATATAAAGAGGCTACTGCCCATCTAATTGGATATGTCGGTGAGGCATCGGCGGAAGATCTGGAGAGATTGAAAGGAAAAGGTTATACCGCAAGTGACGTTATTGGCAAGCGAGGTCTTGAGGAAGTGTTGGAAGAGCGGCTTAAAGGTCAACCTGGCGGTAAAATCTTTATTAAAACCGAAGATGGCGAAGAAAAAGTGATTGCTGAAAAGCCTGCTGAAGAGGGAGAAACCATTACCTTGACCATCGACGCCGAGCTTCAAAAGGATATCTTCGAGCAATATAAGAACGAAACTGGATCGGCATCGGCAATTGATCCGAAGACAGGCGAAACGCTTGCACTTGTTTCAAGTCCGTCATTCGATCCTAATAAATATATTTTCGGGATAACAAAAGCGGAACAAAAAGCGCTTGAGGAGGACCCGAAAAAACCACTTTTGAACCGGTTCAGTTCGACGTTTGCACCTGGTTCAACCATTAAGGCCATCACTGCGGCAATCGCTTTGAAAAATGGTGTGGATCCGAAAGAGTCGATCAATATCCAAGGGAAAACGTGGGCCAAATCGACATGGAAAGATCATTCCATTACAAGGGTGTCGGACCCCGGTGTTCCAATCGATATGGAAAAGGCATTAATTTATTCAGACAATATTTACTTTGCTCAAAAAGCTTTGGGACTTGGAAAGGAAAAATTCACAAATGGACTCAAGGCATTCGGATTTGATGAGTCTTTGAATTACGATTATCCAATCAAAGCATCGAGCATCGGTAAGATCGACAGTGAGGGACGCTTGGCAGATGCCGGATATGGTCAGGCGCAAGTCCAAATGAGCACGCTGCATCTCGCCATGACCTATTCAGCCTTCTTGAATGAAGGAAACATCCTGACACCTTCGTTAATAACAGGAGATAAAATAGAAAAGAAAATATGGAAAGAAAATGCGATATCAGCAGACCAAGCAAATCAGGTCACCAAGATGCTGACACAAGTGGTGGAACATCCTAAGGGAAGCGGACATGGAATAGATGATCTTGGCATCAAAATCGCTGCCAAAACGGGAACTGCCGAAATCAAGGCATCCAAAAATGCTGACGGAACAGAAAATGGCTGGTTTGTTGCCATGGACACAGAAGACCCGGAACTTCTCATGGCATGGATGATGGAAGATGTAAAAGGACGAGGCGGCAGCCATGTCGTTGTCGATCATATGAAACCGGTGTTGAAAAAGTATTTGAAGTAAAGAAAAAAGTCATCCATCAGAAATGGGTAAAAATGCAGCAAGCATTTACCATTAAAAAGCAGGACATGGTTTCTTCCATGTCCTGCTTTTATTTTTTCACATGTTGAGGATTCCAATTTTGTTAAGACAATAAAGCTGGACTTGAAGGATAATGAGTCGTACATACAGAATGTAAAAAGAGTACCTGCAAGTAAGCCCGCGATCCCGGTGGTCCTGAAATCATCAGGGGTTTCTGCAGCAGTGACATCTTCCAGGCCGTTATCCATGCCAATGGATTGAACAGGATTAATTCAAAATTCTTTGAAAGATAAATAGAATAGGAATGAGGATGAAAAGCAATGAGAAGTTTAAGGTATTTGTTTATCGCTTTCTTTATCATTTTTTTTGCATTTCCTTCTCATGAAACAACGGCAGCAAAAGAGAATACAACGATGGAAGTGAAACTGAAGAATTATTTGGGGAATAGAACCAGTGTCAAAATAAAGGCAACCGGGGACTACCGAACTTCAGGGGGAGAGATATTCATTAAGGCGGGTGAAAATCTGACTTTGAAAGTGGAGTCGGGTAAACTTGCCGTATACAAAGGTTTTAAGAAAACGGGATCTTATGCTTCCTTTAAGGTTATGCCAGTTAACCCTGGTGCTTCATTGTCCATAAACGGCCGTCCGTATCTTGGCTCATTTTCATTTACAACGGAGGACGGTTACATCCGGCCAATCAATCATGTTTACATGGAAGATTATCTAAAGGGCGTTGTCCCGTTGGAGATGCCCGCTCTATGGCATGCCGAAGCCTTAAAGGCACAGGCGATTGCCGCCCGGACTTATGCACTTCGCCATCAATCCACAATAATTGATGATACGGTTTCTTACCAAGTATATGGCGGGGCAGCCGGTCACTATCGAACTAATTCAGCCATTGAACAGACAAAGGGCATGGTAATCAAACATGATGGCGAAATAATTGAAGCGTTCTTTTCCTCTAGCAATGGAGGGATGACCGAATCGAATTCAAATGTTTGGTCAAGTGGCGATCCCCTTGCATATTTATCTATAAAAGAAGACCTCTATGATTCGAAAACCAATTGGGAAATAATGCTGGACAAGCAGCAAATCGACCTGTCAAAAATGGATTTATCTAAACCGGAAGAATGGTGGGCAAGTGTAGAGGAAAAAGATAAAACGGTTGTGCCGAAGCTGAAGGTTTGGCTGAAGAATAATGGATATGCGAATAAAGATATTAAAATAACGGAGATTCCCTTGTTAACATTTACAGATGAAAAAACGGGAGGCCGTGTAACGAAAGGCTCCATCCAACTGAATTTCTATGTAAGGGATCTCGTTGATGACAGGGGGAAACTTTTGCAACAAACGGTTAAGCTTACTAATGTAGCGGCTTCCAAAATCAGGGGCATGGTGGGGCAAGAGCTGATGAAAAGCTATTTGGTTGACCATTCATCTACCGATCCTTCCAAAATCTCTATTAAAGGATCAGGATATGGGCATGGTGTCGGACTAAGTCAGTTTGGAGCGAAAAACAGAGCGGAAGCAGGCCAATCATATCAAGAGATTTTGTGGTTTTATTACCCTGACACAACTATAGAAAAGGAATATGGACCAGGTGCTGGATCTAAAACGGAACCTGTCGTAAAGGCGGAACCGAATTCAGTAAACATGAAAGCGGAGACGGATCATTTAAATGATGAGGTTGGAATCACATACTCCCTAAAAGAAGATGCTGTGGCAACACTCACGATTAAAGATAGTAAAGGGAAAGCCTTAGCTACCCCAGTCCGTGACCAAACAATGAAAAAGGGTACCCATTCTGCAATCTGGAACACAAAAGCGGTAAGTAACGGTACATATGAAGCAGAAATATCAGCAATGGACCAAAGCGGGAATGAAGGCTTGGCCACAATGGCGATTAAGGTCAGTAAAGATACGTCGGCACCGAAAATAACCGATGTCAATACATCGGGCGATTATAGTACCGAGAAAGCGAACATAACCTATACAATTAATGAAAACGCTAATGTAACAGTGGAAATTAAGAACAGTAAAGGTAAGGTTGTTGGCATCCTTTCTGAAAGGCAGTTCAATAAAGGCAGGCAATCGGCAACCTGGGATTTCAAAAATATAGCCAACGGGATGTTTACGGTGACAATCTCCGCTAAGGATAAGAGTAACAATCAGAAATTCATTTCAACGAAAGTCTCCATTAGGAAGACCAAGGGAATAGTGACAGCAAGCGAGTTATATATTAAAGAAAATAAAAATGCATCATCTGAAACGGTCGGGAATCTATACAGGGACCAAGCCGTAACGATCCTGGCTCAACAAGATGAATGGTATAAAGTGAAAAAAGGAAGCCAAATTGGGTATGTATTAAAAAAACATGTAAAAAAGTGAATGAGGAGGACGTCAATTATGGCGTCTTTTTTTTATAAATGGTATTCTTCATCAAATTCACGAGTAAAGGGAGCAAACTCACGAGTAAACGCACCAAACTCACAAGTAAAAGGAGCAAACTCACAAGTAAATGCGCCAAACTCACGAGTAAAGCGCAAATTCACGAGTAAACGCGCCAAACTCACGAGTA